>DATMNR010000099.1:0-3987 GCA_035568795.1 Ktedonobacteraceae bacterium | reverse complement strand
AGAAGAAGCTCCTGGTTCTTGCATGTAAGAGCCAGGAGCTTCTTCTCTATTGATACCTCAAAAACTTGACCACATCGCAAAGCTACGCTATAGTGAATGTACTTTGATCAGAATACATATAACTGCAAAACAATTTGAAGTGAGGAACGATGACAGTTAGTAGCAAGGCTCAACTGATGACGAAATCTTCAGCAACAGATATATATGAATATCTTACGACTCTAATCAAACAGGGCACCAAATCCTATCTTATGCGAGAACAAATATCCCTCGATATCAAAGAGTTACCGATTGACCTGCGATTTTCAGCCCAGAGCAGCTTTGGCGATTATTCGATGCCGGTCATGCCATGGGCCAGTAAGAACAAGTTGGGACGCCCACCATTATCAATCGCTGAGCAATTGGCTGACGAGATTCGCGGCGTTCAAGACCCTATTATCGAAGAGATAACTGTCACAAAGCCGGGATTCCTCAATTTCCGACTCAATCGTCCCAAAGTTGGCAAAACTATCATAGAACATATTTTGGAAAGAGGGGCAGATTTCGGACAGAGTGATACAGGTGTATTGACTAAGGTCGTTGTTGAGCATACAGCTATTAATAGTAATAAAGCTGCACATGTAGGACATCTGCGCAACTCTTGTCTGGGTGATACCGTTGTACGCATGCTGCGTTCACAAGGTTACCATGTAGAAGCTGAGAACTATATCGATGATTCAGGCGTGCAAGTCGCAGATATCGTTGTGGGTTTTACCTTGCTTCAACAAGGCAATTTAGAGATTCCAGAAGGCAATCAACAATTGCCAGGAGAATCCTTTGATTACTTCTGTTCGCGTGTATATGTTGCTGTCGGCAAAGCCTACGAAACCCATCCTGAACTTCTAGAACTGCGTAAAGCCATCCTACATTCGATTGAGCACGGGAGTGAACCTGATTCTGGTCCTGATTATCCAGTCATCGCAGCCGATCTTTCGCGCCAGATTGTAAAAGCCCATCTCATGACAATGGCTCGGCTGAACATCTCATATGACTTGCTGACATGGGAATCGGCTATCCTGGGCGCAGGACTGTGGCACCATGTCTTCAAAATGTTACGAGAACGCAATTTAGTTGAAAAGCCTGAAACCGGCCCATTAGCTGGATGCTGGGTGTTGCCTTTCGGCGAAGGAGAAGTGCAGACAGAAGAGGGAGACCACACATCTAACAAAGTGTTGGTAAGAAAAGATGGTACAGCTACATACACAGCTAAGGATATCGCTTTCCAGCTCTGGAAATTTGGCTTGACCGATGATCCACAGATAGGCGTACAATTCCAGTTCGTTCCATGGGGCCGCCAGCAGGATGGTCGAATACTCTGGAGCATGAGACCACCAGAAGATGAAGATTCCAACGAAGAGAAAGCTGATCCTAAACGCTTTGGCCATGCCAGGCGCGTGATCAATGTGATCGATGTGCGCCAGTCATATCCGCAACAGATCGTATACGAGAGTCTGCGCCGGCTGGGGTATACAGAACAAGCTGATAATTCATTCCATCTCGCTTATGAAGTAATCACACTTTCTGCTGCTACGGCTGCTCAATTGGGGATCGATACCTGAGATGGTCACCAGTTTTATGCCATGTCCGGACGCAAAGGGATTGAGATTAAAGCTGACGATTTGATGAATGCAGCAGTTGCAAGAATGCAAGAGGTGGAGACAAAACGCGATTTATCGCCTGAAGCAGCAGCAATCCTGGCAGCATCGGCAATTCGCTACTTTATGATACGCTTCAACCTTCAGCAGATCATTGCTCTAGATATTGACGAGGCGTTACGCGCAAATGGGGATACGGGGGTTTATCTACAATATGCCTATGCCCGAGCGAATAGCATCTTACGCCGTCTCCAAGAAGAGAACTACGAGGGGCCTGAACAATTAGACCTGCTGCCTACTCAACTTGATCAGAGCGAGTGGGAATTATTGCGTCACATCGACGCTTTCCCCCGCAGGTTAGCAGAAGCAAGTGTGCAACTAGCACCCAATATGCTCGCTTCTTATGCATACGACCTGGCTGCTCACTTTAGTGACTTCTACGAACATACGCCACCTATTCTGAAAGAGACAAACGAGGAAGTAAAAGCATTTCGCACATTACTTGTGCAAGCGACTGTGCAAACGATGAACAATGTATTGCGAATTCTCGGATTTATACCATTAGAGCGAATTTAGATAGGATATATCATGAAGTTACGTTTCGGTATCAAAACAGCGCAACAATTCACCTCCTATGATGATATACTGCGTGTCTGGCTTGAAGCAGATAACATTCCAATAATAGAACATGCCTGGGCATTTGATCACTTCATACCGCTCGGCCCTGATCCAACTGGCCCACAATTGGAGGGCTGGACTCTGCTGGGAGCACTTGCAGCTCGCACGAATCGCCTGCGCGTAGGTCTCATGGTGACTGGTAATACGTACCGTCATCCTGCTGTACTAGCAAACATCGGAGCAACCGTAGACCATATCTCTCATGGCCGCCTGGATTTTGGGATAGGAGCAGGTTGGAATGAGCTTGAGAGCAATATGTATGGAATTCCGCTTTACGCACCTGGAGAACGTATCAGGCGACTGGGTGAAGCCTGTGAGGTGATTAAGAGACTCTGGACAGAAACCGTCGCCAATTATGATGGGAAATACTATCAGCTGAAAGATGCTCGTTGTGAGCCAAAGCCTGTACAAAAACCTTATCCCCCATTCGTCATCGGTGGAAGTGGAGAGCAATTGACGTTACGTGTTGTTGCCAAGTATGCGAACATCTGGAATTTTGTTGGCGGTTCAGTTGACACATTCCTGCATAAGATTCAAGTGCTTGAAGGCCATTGTGCGGCTGTAGGACGCGATCCCTCCGAGATTGAACGCTCAATTCAAACGATGATAAACTACGACAACCTGGAAGAAACCCTTAAGAATATACGTCCATATATTGAAGCTGGTGCAAATCACATCATCTTGAATCTAAGAGCGCCCTATCCAGAGAGTATTGCCCAACAATTAGCCGAAAAGATTGCAGAGCCACTTAAAGCTGAATATAGCCGTTAGACTAATTAGATTCTTCCATTTTTCGAAAGAATTTGAAATCCAAAGGATAACATTTTGGAAGACTCAGAGCACTTGACACCTATTGAGGAAAATAAACCAATTATTAACATAGTTGGCAAAATGGTTGCTTTGGGACCTTACTATCGAGGGATTATCCCTCTTTTGAATAAATGGGACAATGATTTCACTGTGGCCCTACTCTCAGGTGACCCTCTACGGCCTCTACCTAAAGAGTCTTCAACAGAATTAAAAAAGATATGATGATATGTTAAAATGTATGCATGGGGCACACGTATTCACCGAAACAATTTGGGAAGTTAGTTGGAAAATCGGTCAATACCTTGCAGAAATGGGATCGCAAGGGCATCCTGCCCGCGCTCCGTAGCCCGACGAACCGCCGCTATTACACGCATGAACAATATCTGGCCTATCGCGGGTTGATTTCCTCGGAGCAAGGGTTGGTGATTGCCTATGCTCGTGTGTCTTCCCCTGGTCAGAAACAAGACCTCGCTCTCCAGAAGGAAGCCCTTCGAGCGTACTGCCAGGAGCATGGCATCAAGGTTGATCAATGGATCGAAGATATTGGATCCGCCCTCAACTACAAGCGCAAAGGCTTCAATCAGGTCATTGAACAGATCGAACTTGGTCTGGTTAAGCGGCTGAACATCGGCTATCAGGATCGTTTTGTGCGCTTTGGCTACGACTGGTTTGAGCACTTTTGTGAACGGCACGGGACCGAGATTACGGTTATGAATGGTGAAACGTTCTCTCCTGAAGAAGAATTGGTCCGGGATTTGATCGCCATAGTGACCGTGTTCTCAGCGCGGCTTCATGGCCTGCGTTCTCACAAAAACCTGATTCGAGCGGCGGCTCTGGGAAAGGACATCCAAGATGATCAAGGCAC
>DATMNR010000098.1:0-6052 GCA_035568795.1 Ktedonobacteraceae bacterium | reverse complement strand
ATCGCATTGCCTCCTCGGGTATTGACGAAACGGTTCAGGTGTGGGAAGTGATTTAGTAGCTTCCAGAATGAAGGCAAAACTTGATATTATATTCGTTTTGCCTGCTCTTTTCACATCGATCCCAAAAAGGAGTATAATTATTCAGGCCGAACCTGTAGCAGAAGGAACGTAGCACAGTTAGGAAAGGACATTCCGATGAAGGCAATTCGTATCAATGAGATTGGTGGCCCAGAGGTTATGCAGCTACAGGAGGTCGAGACGCCAACACCGCAAGAGGGCGAGGTGCTCATCAAGGTAGCAGCAGCTGGGGTTACGCAGGTTGATCTTTCGGTACGCCAGGGGAGCTATCTTACGCGTACTCGCACGCCGATGATCTTAGGTATGGAGGTCGCCGGGACGGTAGTGGCGCTTGGCCCAGGGGTAAGCACACCAGCGGAGGGGACCCGTGTGGTTTCCTTCGTAGAAGGGGGCTATGCTGAATATGCAACCGCCAAGGCAACCACGGTTATTCCGATTCCACCCAATCTGGATTTTGTGCATGCAGCCACTTTCCCTGTCCAGGGGATTATGGCTTACCAATTGCTACGGGAATTGGCTCGTATTCAAACTGGAGAAAGTGTGTTGGTATATGCAGCATCAGGAGGTGTAGGGACGTTAGCCGTACAGCTTGCCAGGCTGATGGGAGCTGGCATCGTGATTAGTACGGCCAGTAGTCAAAACAAACTCGACCTGGTACGCCGCCTGGGAGCCGATGTCGCCATTAATCACAATGAGAAGAACTGGGTTGAGCTCGTGAAGGAGGCAACTGGTGGTCAGGGGACTGACATCATCCTGCAGATGGTCGGGGGCAGGCAGGCTGAACAGTGCCTCCAATGCCTGGCCCCCTTTGGTCGCATGGTTATCTATGGAAGGGTAAGCGGCCTAAACGCACAATTTTCCGATGTGCAGTTAATGCACAAAAATCATACCATCATGGGCTACTGGTTCACAGGATGGATGAGTAGTCGCCCAGACCGCACTGTTGTAGCAGCCATGGAACTCATACAGTACCTGGCCACTGCTCAGTTGGAGATTATTGCTGAACACACGTTCCCTTTAGCTGAAGCAGCAGAAGCACACCGAGCTATTGCTCAACGCAAAACGACGGGAGAAGTCGTGTTGTTGGTCTAGGTAGGGGGTTTGGGCAAAACTCCTCTTGTTTACTGAGCACAGGTTCAGGCTTGTGGACGAGTGGTTTGCCCTACCTCGATGATATAGCCATCAGGGTCACGCATGTAGCAGCGAATCTCTCTGCTGTGGTCCTTTGGCTCAGTAAGGAATGTGGCCCCTCTGCTTTGCCACTCCTCGTACGAGGCCTTGATGTCGGCGACACGAATATTCAGGAAGCTAGAAACCTCATTCGGGTTCTGAGGGGGACGAAGCGTCACGGTGGGTTTATCGTCCGTTGGTCCACCACCGACGTTCACAATCAGCCAGGTATTAGCAAGTTGGATGATGGTGGGTTCTCCGCTGCGAACTACATTGCCTCCGAGAACTCGCACATAAAACTCCGCTGAGCGGTTCACATCCGCGACGGTCAAGAAATGTGTAATGACAAAGCCTTCTTTGGGAGGCAATTGATAGTCTTCTCTGTTGCTCATGGTCTCTTCCTTTTCTTGCTTGTTGCTTTTACAATATCACATTTCTATTATCCTTGGTGATTATGAGGAGAACCAGGACAAAGTGAAGGAAATAGATCTGAAGTATACTATCTCCCTCTGTCATTTAGAGCGGAACTGGCTCTGTTTCTCGAAGCGAGCGAGCATTTAACTTTTAATCTTCAGTAAACCCTTGACGTTCTGTTGTTCATCTGTTATCTTCAGAACAGATGTTTCATAAAGATAAATAAAAGTAGAAGACGGTAATAAAAGTTGTAGATGTGGAGAGTTATATTTACCGAACTACTCTGGAGGTATTGCCGAAGGAGAGAGGAAAGGAGTAACACTGAATGGCCACTGTTCAGGTCCGCTACATCGTCCATGATGTCGACGCCGCAATTGCGTTCTACTGTCATCATCTTGGCTTCCGCGAAGAGATGCATCCTGCTCCAGCTTTCGCTATGCTCTCCCGAGGCGATCTGCGCCTTGTTCTCAGTGCCCCGAATCCGGTAGGTGGAGGAGGCCAGTCGATACCCGATGGTACCAAACCCGAGCCAGGAGGCTGGAACCGCTTCGCGATTGAAGTCTCTGATCTGGAAGCACTGGTCGAGACATTGCGTAAAGCTGGCGTCCACTTTCGAAACGAGATAGTCACTGGCGTAGGCGGCAAGCAGATTCTCGTCGAGGATCCGTCCGGCAACCCCATCGAACTGTTCCAGCCTACCTTGCCAGAAGCTCGCCTTGACTCGAGTTCATAATTGTTCTCAATTTTGTGAAGGAGGGTACCATGAAGGTTTTGTTTGTGGCCGGATTTGGGCCGATTGTATCGGATATGCAAGCGAGTCAGGCATTTTACCAGCAGGCACTGGGATTGCCCCTTGAGGGTGATGAGACATATCTCACAACGTCAAACCTCGATGGAGTGAAGCACTTTGCGCTCTGGCCCCTCTCGGGTGCCGCTCAATCCTGTTTCGGGACTGAGAGCTGGCCAGATGATGTGCCTGTGCCTCAAGGCTGGATCGAGTTTGATGTCGATGATGTGGTAGCAGCAACAGCAGAGCTAGAAAACAAGGGCTACCGCGTGCTGCTCGCCGCGAAGCAAGAACCGTGGGGACAAACAGTTACACGGCTCTTAGGGCCTGATGGCTTGCTTGTTGGCATTACCTATACGCCGTTCCTGCGTTGAGTCACCCGCCTCCACCCCCAGGGCGACCGCAAGGGTCTCCACCCTTCATCCCAACCCAGCCCGCCCTTACAAAGACTACGAGGAGTGGATGAGTAGCGCCGTATCTTTGTAGGGGCGGGAGCGGAGTGGAGTCGCCCTCGGGGTAGGGTGAGGCGGTCGTTGCCTATCGGGTAGAATAATTGACCTATATGCCGTTCCTGCGATGAGAGGTACATCAAGTTGATCAGCTGCAACCCCTCCCCAGGGCGACCGCAAGGGTCCCCACCTCATCAACCCAGCCCCCGCCCTTACAAAGACTACGAAGAGTTTACGAGTAGCCTCGTATTTTTGTAGGGGCGGGAGTGGAGTGGAGTAGGGTGGGGACCCTTGCGGTCGCCCTGGGGTTGAGTGGGGTCGCCCTTATCCCGCCATAATCATGCGATGGATCTTCCTGACGGGTTCCCATACACCTCTTTCAATATTTGCCAACAGGATGACATTGATATCGTGGTCGGGATAGTGACGAATCACCGCGCTCGTACCAGCGTTCATACCCTCTTTCTCAGCGAACAGAACTTTCCCGGCATCATCAACAGCGAAGCATAACGCGTATCCGTACCTCCCATATCCGTACATCTCATCCCAGGCTTCGTACCCACGTTGGAGCACCTGGGGAGTGAAGAAGGCTGCCGTCGATTGCGGAGGGAGCAAGGCGCCTGCTTTCACCTTGCGTAGAAAGCGATCCAGATCGCTGGCGGTAGCGTGTGCGCCACCATCGGGCGACCCTATGGGTGGGTAAGAATAGATATTTTTCTTCCAGATAACAATGTCACCTTGTTCATCACGAAGCGGATCACAACCCTCGGCGACATCCTCATTGACTTCGTCCATGCGGAAGAAATCAGAGTGGAGCATGCCAGCAGGAGCGAAGATATGCTGGCGCACGTAGTCCCGATAGGGCAGGCCGCTTATCTTTTCGATGAGCTGGCCCAGCAACACAAAGCTGCAATTACAGTAGCGGCATCCCTGGCCTGGCGCGAAATTGGCAGGCTTATATGCAAATTGGGGAAGAAAATCAGCGGTCTCGATGACCGCGTAGTTGGATCTGGTCTTCCAGACATCCGCATACAACTCCCCACTCTCTTCTTCAGCATCATCCGCGATACCTGAGGTATGCGTCAACAGGTGAAAGACGTTCACAGCGTGCGAAATGGCTGTATCCTGCAAGCCCAGAAAATCGATGACCAGGGTGTCGAAAGCCAATACTCCCTGGTCAATCAACTGCAAGGTGGCAACGGCGGTGAAGAGCTTGGTCACTGAGGCCGTGTCGAAGCGTGTTGTGATGGTATTGGGTATTTTCCAGGAGCGACTGGCGTAGCCATAAGCCCCCGCGAACAGTTGTGAACTGCCCTGCGTGATCAGGACGACTCCTGAGAAGTAATCCTGTTCCGCGCATTGCTGCATGTATTTATCGAGTTCGTCAGGAGATATCATTGAATACTACTCCCTCTATTCCTCAGGCAATGCTACATTCTCATAGAGGGAGCTAATGGGGAAACTCAAGCTGAGACTTTCCAGTTCCACTTGATCGCCAGAACCGAAAGTGTGAAGCGTCCAGAGGGTGTCTGCCTGACGCCTGTAGACTTCCACGGATTGGCTTTGCGTGTCTACCAATACATACTCTTGTACGGTGGGACATGCTCGATAATAAGCAAATTTTCTGCCACGGTCATATGCTTCCGTACTGGAGGAGAGTACTTCCACAATCAGGCATGGGAACTGAACGATATCGATTGATCCGCGATCACGTTGATCGCAACTCACCGTGGCATCAGGATAGACGAAACGTCTCTGGGAGAGTCGTACCTTCAAGTCCGAATTGTAAACACGGCATGAGCTGATACGCAGCGGACTATGTAGAAGGCTGGTCAGGTTAATACTAATCGTGGAATGGTCAGCGGTTTCTCTAGCCCACATATAAACATAACCGTCAACATACTCGTAGCGTGACTCAGTGCTGGTGCGGTCAAGCGTTAAATAGTCCTCAACACTCATCATTAAACGGTCGGGCTTAGCAACCACCTCTTTAAGCTCCTTTCGAGGTTCGGTCTGTTACATCGCTTGATCTTGAGAAGGTAAAGTACAGCTATTTATGTCAGCCAGGAGTTCTTTTGTCCTTCGGCTAGCTTCCGTGGCTCTACCTATTCAGAGGATAGGAGAGTATCAGCTACAGATTTATCATAACACTTTCTAACTTGACCTGCATCGGTCTCCTCCATGCTGTTTAACGTTTGTTTATGTGAAAGAACATCCAAATTCGTTGGTCGCAAAACCCATGCATTGATTCCAATATATTGCACTTTCAGGATATCGAGCGAAGCAAGACGAATCGGCCACAACTGTCATTCTTTCAGCCCCATTTGTCATGCTTCGTTTTCCACTGACATCCCTCACTCTCCACTGTCATTCCTCGCTCTCCACTGTCATTCCAATCGCGTTCTGGCCAGTCTGTGCATGATTCTTAAACGAATATGTTGGATTTCCAAGTCCAGAAAATATTATGACCATCCTGTGATAGCTCAATCACTGTTTGTGATAAGGCAGTGACTTCCACCACCTATACTGAAGATATAGAAAGTTATTGCACGAGAAAGGAGTGCTTGAGCATGAATGAATTGTCTAACAAAATGCAGACTCCACCTGGAGAAGATATAGGACAGGAGGCCCAACAGCCACCTGCCGAACCAACTGCTGATCAGGCTGACACCTACCAGCAGGGACTACCGCCAGTACAGGAAGGTTACCAGCCCTATACGCCGCCTGGTAGCTATCAGCAATACGGATACCAACCATACTCACCAGGACAGCAGCAGTATGGGTACCAGCAACAGTATTCCGCTCAATACATAGGTGATGCTGGCCCATATGAGACGACATCACTTGGCATGAGAGCGAGAACCGCTGGATTGTTATGTTACCTCTTCGGATGGGTAACAGGGCTGATCTTTTTCCTGCTTGAGAGGGAAAACCGCTTTGTGCGCTTCCACGCGATGCAGTCGCTGCTCTTCTTTGGCATCCTCAGTATCCTGGAAGGGATATTCAGTTACCTGCCATTCTTTGGCCCTATAGGAGGCGCGTTAGGGTTAGTTATGTTCATTGGCTGGATTGTGATGATGGTGAAAGCACATAGCGGCGAGTATTATAAGCTGCCACTGTTTGGTGATCTCTCTGAGAGGTTGATCGCTCAGAG
>DATMNR010000097.1:0-4720 GCA_035568795.1 Ktedonobacteraceae bacterium | reverse complement strand
AGACGCGCAATAATTTCACGTACGTCATAGCTTTTGCGGTTGTCTTTTGGGATAATTCCAAGGAGTTCATCGGGATCGTAACGCGGAGGTTCGGGTACAGTGATCTCCCAAGGGATATATTTCCGCCGATTTAGATTGGAGACGATGCTGCGGCAGATTGCGAGCGCATGTTCATCATTCATTGCGTAGTGATCAGTGACTCCTGAAATGCGGCAATGAACATCGGCGCCACCCAGATCTTCGGCAGTTACCTCTTCGCCAGTTGCCGCTTTAACGAGGGGTGGGCCTGCCAGGAAAATAGTGCCATTTCCTTGTACAATAACCGTCTCGTCGCTCATGGCAGGAACATAGGCTCCCCCGGCTGTACACGAACCCATCACTGCTGCAATCTGAGGGATGCGCTGGCTAGACATGCGCGCCTGATTGTAGAAGATGCGTCCAAAGTGGTCCCGATCTGGGAAGACATCAGCCTGCAAAGGTAGAAAAGCACCACCCGAATCGACCAGATAAATGCATGGCAAATGGTTTTGTTCAGCGATTTCTTGAGCACGCAGGTGTTTCTTGACCGTCATTGGGTAGTAGGTACCCCCCTTTACAGTGGCATCATTTGCAACAATCATGCATTCCTGTCCCTCAACAAGGCCGATACCGGTCACAATGCCTGCGGATGGGGCTTCGTGATGATACATGTTCCATGCTGCCAGCGAACTCAATTCCAGGAATGGAGTATCGGGGTCGCAAAGTAACTGAACGCGTTCGCGTGCCAGTAATTTATTGCGTTTGCGATGCCTGGCTATCGCATGCTCTCCACCACCCTGTTGTACCTGTTGTACCCGTTCAGAAAGCTGTTCTAAGAGTTGTTGGAGATAGTGTGTGTTTTCTTGAAATTCGAGGCTGTTGCGCTCAATACGAGTTTCGATGATACCCATACTTATTTGTCTGTTCCTCTCGACAACCCAGTTATAGACGCGATAGATGGCGTCTCATTATGCTGCTTGCAGGATAGCACCGTCAGGGGAGAGCGTCAAGGATTTGTCGTGTGTTACGGCACTCATTATGAAAGGAGCGTAGAAGGTCCGGCCTTCTGCGCTCCTTTCATAATGAGTGCGTGTCAAGAATTGGAAAGCGTCGGATGATAGTTCGGATTTTGTGTGAAATCAAAGACCTCGTAGAAATCGCCGATCTGTCTTAGGCCATCACGCGGAGGCTCTGCGGGACCTGTTGGATTGCCATTGGCCGCGTCATTATTAGTTCCTGGAGTCGATGAATCGAACTGGTGATTGATACTTGCCAATGTTGGTAATTTAAAACGTCGTTCAATGAACTTCAGGATGGAACTATGTTCATAAAGCTGTCCCGAGACGTTGCCACGTTTTGCATATGGAGAAATAACCAGCACCGGCACGCGTAGACCTAAGCCATAAGCATCAAGCTGTGGAGGCGCTACATGGTCGAAAAAACCACCGCCTTCGTCGTATGTAAGAAATAACGCAGAGCTATTCCATGAACTTGAGGACATTAAGGCATTAATTACTTCCGACATGCTGTGTTGCCCAGATTGAATATCTGCGGGTGGATGTTCACTGATGAGTGCCTCTGTAATTAGAAAAGATACCTGGGGTAAAGTTCCAGCCTGTAAGTCAGCTTGATAATCATCTTCAGTAAATTGGAGACGACGATCATTCTGCCATTTTTTGAAGTAAGAAAGTCCATTAAATTGTTCTAACGAGCCTGTACTTCCCAGACCAAGACCGAGGTTATAACACTTCCAGGACACGTGATAGGCATCTAATACATCTGCAATCGTTGGCCAATCAACGCTTCCAGGTGACAGGGTATCTGACGTATTACCACCAGCAGTGCCTGATACGAGAGAAAGGCGATTTGGTGCTGTGGGACCAAGTACCGAGCAGAAATAGTTGCCGCATAAGGTGAAGGCATCAGCCACGCTATAGTAGTAGGAAAGATCTGAACCATCATAGTAGTTGAGCGCAGTCGAGCCATCGGTGGTATAAAAACCATCCATAGCTCCATTATTCCATTCGCTGTGAATGGATTGCCAGGTATGCGAAGGATCGGTCGTAATTGGTAAGGGAGCATGTTGGGGCGTTACGGTTCCGCCGTTGCCATCAGGCTGTGAGTAGTTCGAAGGAACTCCAAAAGCTCCAACCCGTGGATAATAGCCAAAATAATTGTCGAAGGAGTGATTTTCCTGACACGCAATCAGGATATGGTTGATTGGGTTGGAATTGCTTGCATACTTTTCGGCAGTTACTCTGCTGGCTGCAAATATACCCGCATCGATTGAGAGACCAACGCCTGTAAGTATGCCGAGGGTGTGAATCGCTCGACGGCGCGATAGACGCATACTGAACCACTGTCGCAGATCCATAAAAATCCTTTCTTCCTACAAAGATAACAATAAAGGGGTTCTGAATGTAAATGAACGTTTTCTAGAAGCATATTCCCTGATAAACATTGATATGTTGAAATGGTGGGACACCCGCGAGGCCTACATTTTACCCGGTCACATGAAGCTTGACGGATACTACTAGCAACGTTGAAATAAACATGATAGAATAGCCTCACCTACCTTATGACAATATGCTTGAATAGAGTGAACTAATTTATGCGATACGCCATTTTTTCTGATATACATGCAAACCTGGAAGCACTGGAAGCAGTACTTGCGAAGATCGACGAGCTAGCAAAAGAGGGACCAATTGAACAAATTTGGTTTCTCGGAGACCTGGTCGGTTATGGACCGGACCCGAACGAGTGCATACTGAAACTACGCGAGCGTACAGATGTTATCATAGCAGGCAATCACGACTGGGCAGCTGTAGGCAAAATTGACCTCGAAGACTTTAGCGCTGCAGCTCGCATTTCGGCTGAATGGACAGCAGAGCATTTGACCGAGGAGCATCGTACATTTCTAACAAACTTACCCGAGCGAATCGAAATTGGCGAATGCACGCTTGTGCATGGTAGTCCCTATGGTCCTTTGTGGGAGTACTTGACATCTGAAGTGCTGGCAGAACGAAGCTTTCAATACTTCACTAGCCGTTATTGCCTGGTGGGACATACACATGTACCTATAATTTTTCAACAGCCAGATGCATTTTCCAATGCTCCAACTCTTCCCCTACATAGCGATGAACCATCCAGCGCTTTCCAAAGGTCAAATGGTATTGAACATCATGTAGATGAAGATGAAGACGAAACCGAAGAAATGGTAGCTGTCCAATCCCCGATTCAACAAGCTACACTTTCAGCCGCAGTCAATGGAATTGTCGATAGCGTTTTCAAAGAGCCTGAGAGCATCAATCAGGTTGAAGTTGAAGAAGGTGCGAGTGCGTCTGGTGAAGAGAAGATACTGCAGCCATCCAGCGAGGAACTCATTCATGTAGAGGATGTGACACAAGTAGTAGAGCATCCTGAAGCTACTACGAATGGTCTTATTGCATCGGGAGATGAAGTAATTACCTCTGCAACTTCAGATGATCCACTAACACAGGAAGCAGCTATGACGGAAGAACATTCTGCTTCACCAATGGGACCAGAAAAGTCCGATCTTGGTACGATCGAAGAGAGCGATGCTGAACATCGGAGTTCTAATACTCCAGAAGATGTTGAGGCAGGCTCTACTTCTGAAATTGAGAATACTGGTATTGATGCAGTGGATGCCAATGAGTCGATAGAAACACCACGGGATGAAGGTACTATTGAGTTACTAGTGACTGACACTAGTGAAGAATCGGATCAAGATGAGGTTGATCAAAATTCACATAAAGAGATAGAAAATCAGAACTCGATTGACAGCGATGATGAAGAGCAGGTTGCTCTTGAGATTTCTTTTGAACCGGTTGCTGTTGATTCGGACGATCAACTAAGTGGTGAAATTGAGGAATTGCTCACGCTGTTAGGGCTAAGCCAGAGTATGATTCAGGTAACGAATGAAATGATTACACCACCAGAAGGTCGTTGGGAATTTGCTGATGGATATCGAGCTATCATCAATCCTGGCGGAGTTGGACAGCCGCGCGATGGAGATCCACGTGCTGCTTTTATGATCTACGACACAGAACAGGGCTTTGAGTTTTATCGTGTCCCCTATGCATTTGAAAAGACACAGGAAAAGATCATTAAGGCAGGGCTGCCACAATACCTTGCAGTACGCCTGGAATATGGTCGGTAAGCAACTATGAAACTGGTTGTTGGCTTAGGCAATCCTGGATCAGAATATGAACAGACACGGCACAACGTGGGTTTTCGGGTAGTAGATAAGTTTGCCACGAAATTTGACTGGAAATGGTCTGAACGACGTAATCGCGCAATCTTAGCAAGTGGCTCAATTGGTCTTGAGAAAGTAGTGCTGGCTAAGCCGATGACCTTTATGAATCTCAGTGGCCAGGCAGTAGGTGAGCTTGTTCGCTGGTATAAAATTCAGTCAGAAGATGTACTAGTGGTTTACGATGAGCTTGACTTGCCAGTTGGAAAAGTTCGCTTGAGAGCAAGAGGTAGTGCCGCCGGACACAATGGGCTGATTGATATTATTCATCACCTTCACACGAACGATTTCCCACGATTGCGTGTTGGCATTGGACGTTCTGCCAATAGTCATATTAAAGGCAAAGACCATGTGTTGGGTGTACCAACACATGATGAACGCATACTCCTTGAGATAGGCGAAGATAGGGCAGTTGAGGCCATAGAACTG
>DATMNR010000096.1:0-3690 GCA_035568795.1 Ktedonobacteraceae bacterium | reverse complement strand
ATATCACATTAGCCCTTGCCGCTTTAACTGGTATGATGGTTGGCTTGACAATGTCGGCCGCTTCTCCGAGCGAAGCTACTGCACAGAGCCTACTCCCTGTCATTCTCATT
This sequence comes from Ktedonobacteraceae bacterium, assembly GCA_035568795.1. Classification (GTDB taxonomy): domain Bacteria; phylum Chloroflexota; class Ktedonobacteria; order Ktedonobacterales; family Ktedonobacteraceae; genus DATMNR01. Next base: position 3,580 of record DATMNR010000096.1, on the reverse strand, counting down.
CCACAGATTATCTTTGCCGGTGTTGAGATAGCGCTTACCGAAAAATACACTACAGTGTTTGGATTATTCTTCGCATCACACTGGGCAATGGCCGCTTTAGGATCATCGCTCGGTTTGCATGGGGACAAATTAGGCGGAGATAAATTGCTGGGAAATGACCTTACCTATCACGGCACACTCTTTTCGACCTATACCCAGACTCAAGCCATGCAGCGTGTTCTACTTGCATGGGCTGCCATGGGGGCAATCGCTATTATTCTTGCTATCGTAACTGGCATAATACTAAAAAGGAAAGATATTCGCAGGTAGGGTAAGACAAAGCCCTCACTGAAAAGATCGATGATGTAGGTTCAAAAAAGAAGCGAGATATCCGTAAGGGTCACACCTTGTCATGCTGAGCCGCAGCGAAGCATCTCGTAGCCCAACGCGACAGACCCTACGCTGCGACTCAGCATGACAAGAGAGGGACCTCTTTCAAAATCCAGATGAATTTTTAAACTGCATTATCAATTGTGATGTTATCGTGAACATAGAACTGTTCTGTTGTGAGTGCTTAGTGATGTTGATGTTTTATGATAGAGGTGTCGGAGAGCAGATGTTCTCGATCGTGTTTGAGTGGAATGAATAGGAGGGAACAATTATGATGCCACCACAGACACCCTATATGACACCACCGCCTGCTGAGATGAAGCCTGAAATGCAACCACCTGTAATGCAGAGACCTGTAAGTCCTGAATATAATGAGCAGTTCATTGAGTCCCTTGCGCAGAGATTGATGCCAAGGCTGATGCCTGAAATCATGTACAACCTGCGCGCAATGGACCCGGCGAGAGCACACAACAGAGCTGTTGGTTTGAGCTTTGCACTTGCGATCGTCTCGATTGGGGTAATGATCCCATTGACTGCCATTATCCTTGGGGTACTGGCTACCGCTGTAGCAGGAGGAATTACACCGGCTTTGATTGGCATAGGCATAGTTGGCCTGGTCATATTGTTGATCAACGTCATGTATAACTACTGGCTGTTCAATGATAAGAGTACACATGCATAGGTACGCGTGATGTGCTAGATCAAAGTGGAGTATCTTGAAGGATGCTCCACTTACTTTTAGCGGGCTAAGGAATGAGTGCGGAATAAGCACCTTGACTCCAACAGGTTATCAGGTGAGGAGAGATGAATCGTCTATCCGGTGTCATTCTGAGCGTGAGCGAAGAATCTCGGTGCCAGCGCGTGAGATTCTTCGCTCGCGCTCAGAATGACACCCGGACGTACTCTCCACTCCAACCGCCCTCTGGCCAACCACTGCGAGGCTCCTAGACGAATACAATGATGAGCCATTGTATTGTAACAGAAGCTAGCTCGCCTCCCACACCCTCACCTGGTTGTCTACCGAAGCAATACGCTTGCCATCGGGCGACCATGCCAGTGAACTAATAAGGTCCGCACTGTCTCGATAGGTAAAGATCTGCTGCCCAGTTGTTGCATTCCAGACCTGCACAGTGGTATCCCACGATCCAGAAGCCAGACGAGTGCCATCAGGCGACCACGCCAACGCTTGAATAGCGTTTGTGTGACCGTGATAGATGAGAGTGCGCTTGCCTGTCGTGGCATACCACACCTGCACGGTATCATCCATGCCTCCTGAGGCGATATGTTGGCCATCAGGCGACCAGGCCACAGCCCACACATAGTCGGTATGACCTCGATAGGTTAAGAGATGGTCACCTGTTGTGGCGTCCCATACTTGTACAGTATGATCAAAGCTAGCAGAAGCAATACGCGAACCATCAGGTGACCATGCCAGTGACTCCACAGTACTAGAATGACCACGATACGTAATCATGTGCTGACCGCTTGTCGCATCCCAGACCTGGACCGTATGGTCGCTACCAGGCGAGGCAATACGTGTGCCATCGGGTGACCAGGCCACTGCAAGTACCAGGTCTGTATGTCCGCGATACGTCAAAAGGCTCGTGCCAGTGCTGGCATCCCACACTTGCACAGTATGGTCCCAGGAAGCCGAAGCAAGGCGCTTTCCGTCGGGCGACCACGACAATGCCCAAACATGACTACTTTGACCCTGCACGGTAAAGTCGATTTTGCCAGTTGTGGCATCGCAAACTTGCACGCTTCCATCTGCATGTCCCAGCGCTAGATGTTTGCCATCCGGCGACCAGGCCACCGCAAAGACGCTGGAAACGCTTTGCGTGGTTAAGAATGTTGTCCCAAGGGGTATTAATTTGGTCTGATTAGAAACTACTGCCGGAACAACGCGAGCTGAACAGGCGGTAAAAAGCAGAGTGGTCATGACGAAACTGCTGATAACAAGGAACGATTTGATAGTGTTGAGCGTAAACATAGACTTTCTCCTTATACTGATGCTGTTTCACTTTTTCATCTGGATAAGAGAAATCCACCGAGGGCCGATCAATGGGCGGTTGGCGCGATAAATCGGCCCCTACTGATGTTGGGATGAAATTGTGAAATGTCATAATAAGGTCTTATCTGGCTGCGCGTTTGTTTATCTGCTGCTTACGACGCTTACCTCGCTCTTGTAGTCTTAGGCGGAGCTTTCGCAGGAATAGAGCCGATTTTGCCAGGAAGAGCCGCAGGACATTATGATCGGGCTGTGGCAATTGTGCCAGCAACCGCTCGTGCTCTGCCTCTCTCAGCAGGTTCTGACGATGGGCCTGAGCGAACTTTTCTTGATCGTGATAACCTGGTATCATGGTTATTCTCCTTTAAAGCACCCTTTGTTGTCGGTACTTTTTAGTATGTTTGCTTTTCTGTACACTAATGTGGACGACGCAACGCTATGGAATTACAGAAGAAGATTATCAAGTGTTGTGTACTTATTCTTCCCTCCACCATGGTGAACTTCTCTTCTGCTTTCAGTCTACCTGCATGCACGCCCTGGCACATGTGTTGAACAACTCATTCTGATTACTCATTTGAAGGAGGATGTTTTTACTCAAAAAGGGCTGTTTGAGGAGAGCTGTGAGTATAATAACTTATGCGAGATAAAAAGGGATTCGATATTCTATTTTCGCTTGACGTACCCCCTCTTTCAGTCTACAATACGTGCATGCTTACCTGAACGATTGATCGACCTGTAATTGTATCCTTGCCTCTGGCTGGATGTTAGGAGGCCGAAGCTGGCAGACCGACTTGGACAGCAATGTGGCAATTACCGGCTGGTCAGCCTGTTGGGACAGGGTGGCTATGCCGAGGTCTACCTGGGGCAGCATGTGCGGCTCAATCAGCAGGCGGCTATCAAGGTGCTGCATGCGCATCTGACCCAAGCCGAGGCTGAGCATTTCCAGCAGGAAGCGCAGACCATTGCGACACTCGTGCATCCTGGGATCGTGCGTGTCTTCGATTATGATGTGCAGGACGGCGTCCCCTTTCTGGTGATCGACTATGCCCCCAATGGGACACTGCGGCACCGCTACAAGAAAGGCAGCCTGGTCCCGCTCCCGATCATCCTCTCGTCGATCAAGCAGGTAGCTGATGCCTTGCAGTACGCGCACGAGCAGAAATTCATCCACCGCGATGTCAAGCCGGAGAACATGTTGCTGGG
>DATMNR010000095.1:0-8375 GCA_035568795.1 Ktedonobacteraceae bacterium | reverse complement strand
CCTACACCTTGCCCCCTGGATCGCCTTTACACTGGTGAGTCTAGTGGTAGCTGTAATACTGTTCCTTCTTAGTATTGTGTTTGTGAAGCCTGACCCGGTTGGTCGCTTTCTGCCCTGGTTTCGATACCTGGGCAAGAGATCTGAACAATCTTAGTGCTAACCCACCTTGCCAATGGTCTGATTATACCAGGTAAGGCGAATTGAAAGGTTAGAGAATGATGATAACCAATGTATCTTCACGCAACTCAACATTAGTGCATGAAGAGAATGAAGGTGAAAGGTTCATCGAAACCCTGCACCCATGGCGCAGAAGATTATGGATACAACAAATACTGCGTTGGACAGAATATGGAATAATCATGAGCATGATTTGTGCATGCTTTCTCTTGCTTATCTCACGCTTCATTCCCTGGTCCACAGTCCTATACTGGACTATTGGAATCACGATAGGAATCCTGCTCTGCGCAGTTGGAGTTGCCTTATGGTATCGTCCCTCATTTGCGCGAAGCGCCCACTTTATTGATACGCAGCTCGTATTACATGACCGCATAATTACAGCCTGGGAACTGCGCGATGACTCCGCACCTATAGCAGTTCTGCAACGTCGTGATGCGCTCCGGCAATTGAAGAAACATACATCCGCAGTTACGATTTCTCTGTGGCCAGGACGAGTTAGACTACTTCTATTCGGTATTGCTACAATTGCTATTGCTGTGCTCATACTATTACCCAATCCAATGAATACTTTCCTTCAACAGCAAGCAGCACTCCAGGCCCGTTTAAATAGACAACTCGCTGCTATCAATCAAACACGATTGGTGATCGATAACCAGGCATCAATTTCACCACAAGAACGTGCCTTAATCGATAAAATCCTACGTGATGCCTTAGCCCGTTTGCAACAATCCAGCAGTCAGGAACAGGCCCAGCAGAGTCTCGCTCATGCACAGTCGCAACTCAACCAACTGCGTGACCCTCAGGCAAGTCAAAAAGCGCAGGCACGCGCAAATGCCAGTTCATCATTACAAAATAGCTCCAATATGAATGTAAGCAATACAGGAAAGGCACTTGCTTCGGGAGATAGTAAAGCCCTGAATAGTTCTTTGCAGAATCTTGCTTCTCAGATAGCGAGTATGACTCCTGCCCAACGTGCGCAACTCGCACAACAGATCGAGCGGGCAGCTAACCAGGGCCAGAATAATCCTCAACTGAGTTCTGCTTTACATCAGCTCGCAAAAGCTGTCGCTGACGGTAATTCCAGCGAGGTTGCGGACGCATCAAAAACTCTAGAGCACGCTGCGAGTCAGGATAGCGCGAATAATGCTTCTAATGACAGTATCAATCAGGCATCACAATCTCTTCAAAATGCTGCGAATGCGCTAGCATCTTCAACAGACAACAGCAACGGTCAAAATTCCAGCCAAACCCAGGTGCCTGGTCAGGGACAGAATCCAGGACAAACGAACGTTCCCGGTCAGGGACAGAGTATTGGTGGTCGGAGTGGACAGAACAATACGAATAATAACTCTGGCAAGAATGAACAGGTATTCGTACCTGGTCAGGTTGGCTCTGGCTCAAGCAATATCAGCGTCGATGGCAGCAATGGTACTGTTCAGTCGGGAAATTCTGTACCATACTCTCAGGTTATTGCTCAATATTCACAAATGGCCCATGATGCCATTCAAAACAGTAATATTCCTCCTGATTTGAAAAATCTTATTCAAGATTACTTCAACTCGTTAGAAGGGCGACAATAATATGTAACTGCATTCAGAAACGCTGCTACGCACTCATCTGAATGAAAGGAAGTATAAATATATGGCACATAAGAGTGAAAGCACTTCACCACAGACCGGAGTTGAGACATCGAACGTAGTACAGTTTGAAGAACCCGACCAGCACATTGCTAGTGATGTATCAATTGGGGAGAGCACAACAGATACAGAGCAACCAGATGAGGCTGATATCGAGATGTTTATGCGGATCGCTCAGCAGTTGGAAAGTGAGCTCTGTTCAATTGTTATTGGACAGGAACGAGTTATCCGAGAATTACTCCTGGCCCTTTTCGCTGGTGGTCATGTACTACTGGAAGGCGTACCTGGTCTTGGCAAAACATTGCTCGTACGTACTCTCTCAGACGCGCTCGAATTGAAATTCGCGCGTATTCAATTTACACCCGATTTGATGCCCGCTGATATTGTAGGTACGACTATTGTCACTGAACAATCAGACCACCAATCAGCGGGTAGCAGGCGGGTCTTCAGTTTTCAACCGGGTCCTATCTTCGCAAATATTGTACTGGCTGACGAGATAAACAGGGCAACGCCTAAAACGCAATCAGCTTTACTTGAGGGCATGCAGGAGCACACTGTCAGTGTCGGAGATGCAACTCGCCCATTGCCTAGGCCATTTTTTGTGCTGGGAACCCAGAATCCTCTTGAAATGGAGGGCACATATCCTTTACCCGAAGCCCAGCTTGATCGTTTCTTACTCAAAGTACTTGTACGTTTCCCGGATGCAAAGGATTTGTTGCACATTATCGATACGACCGTCGGATTGCAAACACTCCAGGCCAAACAGGTTGCTTCTGGCGATCAATTGCTACACCTGATAAAGACCGCTCGAGCTATTCCAGTAGCTACGCATGTCAAAGAGTATGCAGTTCGCCTGTTGTTGGCAACTCATCCAGACCAGGAGGATGCACCCGATCCTGTTCGAAAATACGTTCGCTATGGAGCCAGCCCTCGCGGATTGCAGGCACTAATTATGACAGGTAAAGTTCGCGCCCTTCTCGAAGGTCGTTATAACGTTTCGCTTGAAGATCTGCAAAATGTTGCTTTTCCTGCACTGCGACACCGTATTATCCTCAACTTCGATGGCTTAGCCGATGGGATTACATCTGAGGACTTGATCGAAACAATTGTTGAAGAGACCTTAACGTCATAACACAAGTAAATGTAGACTCTCGATTTATCGAGGGGCGAGCGAAGCGAGGAGACCTTGATGGCTAACGATCATAGCTTAGCGCGCTTTCCTCTTGACGCCAGTACCTTACAACGCCTGGATACACTGGCACTTATCACGCGCAAATCAATGGCGACTGCGCGACCAGGCCGGAGGAGATCACCACTGGCTGGCACATCAATGGAGTTTGCAGACTATCGTCGCTACGCTCCGGGTGATGACTTTCGCCGCATCGATTGGAGAGCATATGCGCGACTGGAAAGAATTTTCCTGCGCGTCTTTGAAGCCGAGGAAAACCTGACTGTAACAATAGTGTTGGACTGTACCAACTCGATGCAGCATGGCAATCCCTCAAAAGCTTCATTAGCTTCTTCTATAGCTGCTGCATTATCATACGTCGCACTAAAATGTGAAGATGGTGTCATTATCGGAGCGCTCACCGATCGATTAGCTGGCTATCGTCGCGTTGGTAATGGCAAACACGCTATTTGGACGATCGGTGATTTTCTAAATCACCTTCCAGATAACGGCCTAACCGATTTGAATCGAGCGCTCTATGATCTTGGTAGAGTAGTGAAAAGCCCAGGACTCACTATCGTGATCTCAGACTTTCTGACACAAAGGGGTTATCAGATCGGGCTACGCTCCCTACGCCAGTTGCGTCAAGAGGTTGCGCTGCTACAGATTCTTTCCCCAGATGAGATCGAGCCAGAGGTACAAGGTGATTGGCAGCTCCGAGATAGCGAGGGTTCTGGCAACGTCGATATAAGCGGAACACCTGCTGTACTACAAGCATACCAGCAACGACTGCTTATTTTTATGCAGGATTTGGCATCATTTGCCCATACTCAATCAATGACCTATGCGATGATCCCCAGCGATACAGATCTTATAGATGTTGTACAAAGGCTGCTAAGACAGGTAGAGTTAGTCAAGTGAGAATATTCACACCCACATCTTCAACAAGATTGCAAACCTACCGTATGGATCAGGCGGTGTGATATGAGTCTACTTCTACCTGGGGCGCTTGCTTTCAGCATAATTATACCGGTCATCTTTCTGTTCTATTTCATGCGCCCTAAACGGCAAGAGCGAGTAGTGAGTAGCATACTTCTCTGGCAACAGGCATCGCAAGATCTACAAGCAAGCCGTCCCTGGCAGAAACTGCGCATCACAGCATTACTTCTTCTGCAAATACTCGCAGCTATAGTGATCGTACTCGTACTCGCTCGTCCAGCCACATTTATAAGCAGCCCTATCGGTGGCAACACTATTATCATCTTGCAGACATCAGCCAGTATGCAGGCAACTGATGTTCCTCCCAGCCGATTTGAGGCAGCTAGAAGCGACATCACTAATTTGATTGATGGACTCGGACCAACTGATCAGCTTTCACTTATAACCATGGCAAAAACTCCGCAGGTATTGATTGCGTTTTCCTCGGATAAAAGCCAGCTGGCTTCAGCGCTCCAGCAAGCGAAAGTCACAAACCAGAATGCCGATCTTGAGCAAGCTCTCTCACTTGCAACCTCGTTGGCTGCTGGCCGCACAGACACACAGATTTTAGTCATTGGTGATGGGCATGTACTGCAACCAGATCAAACACTCGTATCCTCTTTCCCGGTACGTTACCTGCAAATTGGCACTGATGCTCCTAACGCCGCTTTATTGGCTCTTGCCTCACAAACAATTCAGGGCAAACTTGTTGCCCTGGCTCAAATTGCGAATTATAGCCACCAGCAACGATCAATACCTGTTGAGTTATACGCAGATGGTAACTTAGTGGGCGTACAAACTGCGATTTTAACGGCTGGAGCCAGTGGAGCACTCCAATGGGGTCCACTACCACCTGCAACTCGTTTCTTGCATGCACGCATCATCTCCCAAGATGCCATGACAATTGACCACCAAGCATGGGCCATTGCTGGAGGATCGATGCATGGTCGAGTGCTTTTAGTAACAAAAGGCAATAGTTTTATCGAAGCAGCGTTGCGTCTACAGCCGAATATCGACCTATTCGAGACGACTCCTGATAAATATAAGAACGGTGGCAATTTCGATTTAACGGTGTTCGACGGTTACATACCATCGAGTCTCCCTTTCGGGGCTTTATTCTTCGTCAATCCACCAACGGACTCTAACGTCTTCGGCAAGTCTGGCGCTGAGATAAGTATCAGTCATATCAGTGCCGGAAACGATAGTCCAAATCTGCTGAACCAGGTCGATCTTAGTAGTATTCATGTTGTGCGTAAGAGTCATCAACTTACTCCAGCGCCGTGGATGCAACCGATCATTGTGACACCTGAAACTCCATTATTGATTGCCGGGGAACAAAATAACAGGCGCATAGGTGCGCTGAGTTTCGATCTGCATGATTCTGATCTTCCTTTGCAACCAACATTTCCAATTCTTATCTATAACCTTGTCAACTGGTTTCTGCCTCTTCCGGTTGCTGGGAATGCTCAAGTCGCACCCGATTCGTCTATCACAATTCAAGCATGGCCAGGCGCAAAACATTTAACAATCACTGGACCAGATCAACACACTGTTACTGTCGCTCCTCCATTCCCTGTAACAGCTTTTAATAATACTGATAAAATCGGCATCTATTCTGTAACCCAAATTACGCAGAATCAGGAACTGCATGGCGCTTTTGCCGTGAACCTTTTCGACCCATTACAATCTCGCCTGACACCTTCGGCAAGTCTCCCCATCGCTCAAAGCTTACCTTTTGATTTGAAGAGCCCCGCTATTCCACATGTGTTGCGAGAGATTTGGCCCTGGATCGCAGCCTTTCTATTGCTGGTTCTTTGCGCTGAATGGTGGCTTTTCAGCCGCAGTTATACGATACGCGGCGTTTCGGGTTTGAAACGCCCAAATCCTCTACACCAGTCACGTCCTGCTAATCGTCGCTCACAACACAGCATAATTGCTACTCTACAGAATCAGGCAGAAACTCAATTCAGCATTGTGCGTAAGCGCATCAACAGGGTAAGAAAACGTCTTAAGAATAAACAACAGTCAAGAGGGAGAAGCAATGTTAAGCTTTGAACAACCTCTGCTGCTATTGCTCTTAATCCCTATTGGTATTCTGGTGTTTCTCACCTGGCAACGTATGTCCCTGCCATTTCCCAGGTCACAACGCTACTGGATACTAGCATCCCGGTTGGTGCTCTTTATCTTAATCGTCACAGCTCTGGCAGGCGCAACTGTTTCAGTGCCAATCTCACGACAGGCTGTTGTTTTTGTTGGTGATATCTCCGCCAGCACCACACCTCAACGAGATTTTATGCAACAATGGATCAATGATGCCATTCATCATAAAAGGCCAGAAGACCAGGTAGGCATTGTGGCCGTTGGGCGAAATGCACTGGTTGAGCAATCGGTCAGGACACAGGTCGATTTTTCTCAATTTGAATCTACACCTGATACAAACTATACCGATCTGGCTGCTGGATTAAGACTCGCGGCAGCGATACTTCCTCAGGATAGCCAGAGGCGCATTATACTCTTAAGTGATGGGCAGCAGAATCTGGAAGACGCGTTACAGGAAGCGCAGCTTTTACAACAGGAAGGCATCAGACTGGATGTTCTTCCTCTCCCTACTTATGATGGCCCCGAGGCGCGTATCGACGATCTCAACGCACCATCCACTTTACATACCAACGAACGTTTTCTTTTACATGCTCGCTTCTCTAGTTCGGTAGCTCAGCGTGTTACGCTTCATTTGTACCTTGACCAGACAGTATTATTGCAGCAATCACTTCAACTAAACGGCGGAGAACAAGAGATTACATTCGCGCTAAACGCGCCACCAACAGGCTTTCACATATACCGTCTCACTATGGATGCTCCCCAGGATACAATCAGCCAGAATAATGAAGCGTCTGTCTTCGTCAATGTGCAGGGGCCACCACACGTGCTTGTCATCGAGGGAAGTCCCGGAGCTGGTCACAACATAGCCAGTGCACTGCAAGCCACACATATTGATGTCAGCATTGGTGTTCCGGTTGATGTGCCAACGACTCTCGAAGGGTTAGTGAACTATGATGCAGTCGTGCTGGCAGATGTCCCTGCGATTGACCTGGGTACAACACGCATGCAGGTTTTACAGTCTTACGTTCGTGATCTCGGTCGCGGACTTGTTGTAAGCGGCGGTGAGAATAGTTATGGGGTCGGAGGCTATGTCAATACACCCCTGGAAGAAACGTTACCGGTGAGTATGGAGATTCCACAGCACAAAGATACTCCTTCTATCGCGGTTATTCTCATTGTTGAAAGTTTAGAGGTGAATACCGCCGTAAATATCTCTAAGGAGGCAGCAAAAGGTGTCATAAATCTCTTAACTCCACGTGACTACGTCGGGGTTTCAGATGCTTACGGAAACCTGGAGATTCCTTTACAGCATGTCACAAACAAAACAGCCATCAATCAGTCTATCGATAAAATGAATCCGAATGATCCTTCAAGTTATATGCCAGATTTGATGGCTGCTGAATCAGCATTACTGCATACAGACGCAAAAATCAAGCATGTGATTCTATTAGGCGATGGCGACGCTACAGATAGCTATCAAAAACAGGTACTCAAAATGGCAAGCGAACACATTTCTGTATCAGTCGTGGGTACAAATATAGGATCATACGACGATTTGACGATGATGCAACAGATCGCTGCATGGGGTAAAGGACGCTTCTATCAGGCCGATAACCCAAACACCATCCCACAGATTTTGCTCAATGAGACAAAACAGGCTGCTAGAAGAGCGTTCATCGAAGAACCTTTTATTCCAGCCATCATCACGCCTCATCCTATTTTAACTGGTCTAAGCTCCTTTCCTCAATTAACAGGCTATGTCGCGACTACTCCTAAAGCAGCAGCCCAAATAGTACTCGCCAGCCATCTGGATGATCCTGTGCTAGCGGTCTGGCAGTATGGCCTCGGCCGCGTTGTCGCCTGGACAAGTGATGCTCTTGGACTCTGGACCGCAAACTGGCTACAATGGAGTGACGCTGCCCGTTGGTGGGCCAACCTTGTTACCTGGACCATATCAACACCCAATAACCAACTCATCGTAAATAGTGAGATAGTCGGAGGGGATGGACACATCATTGTCGATATTCCCCCCGAAACTTCAGCCTCTGTGGGGTCAGTAAACCAGCAACAAGTCCAGGTCAAGATCATTGCTCCAGATCTATCAGTACAGGCCATTGGGTTGCAACCCACCGCACCTGAGCGGTGGGAGGGCAATTTTCCTACTACGCAGGTGGGTGCATACTTGTTGCGCGTAACATGGCAGGCAAGAAGTAGTGCTAATAACGGCTCCCCAGACCAATTGACTACTACTACGGGGCTTGTAGTACCCTATTCGCCTGAATTTTCTAGTTCAGGCACAGATACGCATTTTCTCA
>DATMNR010000094.1:0-2735 GCA_035568795.1 Ktedonobacteraceae bacterium | reverse complement strand
CATGGGCATGATCCACGGCGGCTGGATTGTCGCTAAAATTCTGAAAAAAGAAGGCGTCGAGGTTGTCTTCACCCTTAGCGGAGGACATATTGCTGCTCTCTATGATGGTTGCAAACGCGAAGGCATTAGAGTCCTGGATACTCGCCACGAACAGGCAGCAGTTCATGCAGCTGAAGGCTGGGCCAAATGCACGCGCACTCCCGGCGTGGCTATTTTAACGGCAGGTCCAGGCGTAACTGATGGCGTTACAGGTGTAGCAAACGCATACCTTGCGGGAAGCCCTGTGCTTGTCATTGGTGGAGCAGCCCCTTTAAGCCTGTGGGATAGAGGCGCTCTTCAGGAGATGAACCAGATCGACCTGCTTCGTCCTATCACCAAGTGGGCGCGCACAGTGCATGAAACAACTCGTCTTGGTGAATATACTGCTTCGGCCTTTCGGCAGATGTTGAATGGCAAACCGGGCCCCACATTCTTAGAAATGCCCATGGATGTTCTGAATAATCTTGTGGATACCGATACACTGATTGATCCAGGAGAACCTGCATCCTATCGCTATGGCGGGCGTACCGCCCCCGATCCCGATATGATCGAAAAGGCTGCTGCTATCTTGGAGAAAGCGCAGCACCCTGTCATTATGGCGGGTACTGCCGTCTGGTGGTGTGATGCCTCCGAACCGTTACGCCAGCTTGCTGAACGCATCAATGCCCCTGTCTTTCTCAATGGCGCTGGACGTGGTTGCCTGCCACCGACACATCCGCTCTTCTTCACTTCAGCCCGTCGTAAAGCGCTGGAAGGGGCCGATACAATCCTGGCCGTTGGGACACGCATGGACTTTCGTCTCAGTCATGGACAGCCCCCACTCATTCCATCTCAAGCTAACATCATCTGGTTCGATCTTGCAGGTGAGGATGTGGGTGTCAATCGTGGCGCTGCTGTTGGGCTGGTAGGTGATGTAGGTTTGAGCATGAGTTATCTGGCCCAGGCAACAAAGCAGTTACATGCAGGTGATTGGCTTGACTATATTAGGGTAGAAGAACGAAATGCATCTGCACGTGACGAGGCTGCAATGAACTCCGATGCTGAGCCTGTGCACCCTATGCGTTTGTGCCGCGAGATACGCGATTTCACCGATGAGGACACAACGGTTGTTGGCGATGGCGGGGATATCGTCAGCTATGGCGGAAGAATAATCAATGTCTATAAACCAGGCTACTGGCTCGATCCTGGTCCAATGGGTTGCCTGGGGACAGGCACAGGTTTCGCAATGGCTGCTCAAATAGCGCGTCCTGGTAAGAGAGTGCTGATCTTGCATGGAGACGGCGCTTTTGGCCTCAACGGCATGGAGTTTGAGAGCATGGTACGCCAGCATTTACCAATTGTCTCGATTATAGGTAACGATGGAGCCTGGGGGCAAATCAAGCATCCGCAAAAGGCGATTCTTGGCCATGCCACGGCAGCAGAACTCTCACCCGGCATTCGCTACGATAAAATGGTTGCAGCACTTGGAGGGTATGGTGAGCTCGTAGAGAGACCAGAAGATATTCGCCCAGCCCTCGAGAGGGCTTTTGCTTCTGGATTACCTGCTTGCATCAATGTGCTAATGGATCCGAACAAGCCTTATAGCCGATCTACAAGTGTGGCTGTGTGAGAATCTTAACTTAGCCTACCTTACTCAACTGGAATGTTGCCAGACGCTGAATATCGTTGTAGAGATGTTGAAGTATGCCACAGCTTACTGATGAGATTCAGATGATTTCGAATTTGCTTAGTTATTTGATTGACAAACGTCCAGTCTTTCACGTACACTTTGTCAGGGGGAAATGTTTATACCCAGTAAGGTGATGTACTGTGAGAGTTATGCGTTGCCCAAACTGTCAAGAACCTCTTCCAGGGACTGCAAAATTTTGTGCCAAATGCGGCGAGCATTTGTCAATATCTTCACATTCCCTGATTATGGTCGATGAAGATCTCGTCGCTCCGACCATTAAGCTAGGTAACAGGTCCGGGGCTTTAAAAGTAACTCGTTTTTATGCGATGAATACTGGTAACAGAACAAGTGCTCAACATGCCAGTTCACGCATCACTGCAACGGTACAGCGACCTAGACGTCAAGATCTAGTTTCTTCAAGTCAAACACTTCCAGCGACTCGGATGCGATTGAGCGAACAAGATGTGATCGATGATGAGTTGCAACAACGCGCAAACTGGGAGAAAGTTGTTACCCATAAGACTCCTCGCGTCACCCCTATGTTAATGACTCCTCCTGCTGTGTCAGTCGTCTACAAACCTGCAGTAGGGGCAACTCCCCCGGCTCTAATCAGCGTTCGAAAAACTCCGCCCAAAAAGCCACCTCGCCTATCAATGCGCTTTGTTTCCTGGATCAGCATTTTAGTTTTGATAGGCTTATTATTAGGAGGCGTTTTTGGTCTTGCAGTCTCTTTAGGTCGCGGGATCCTGTCTCAAGCTCCCCATGTAAACCACATCTTAGCTTTGAAAGTCACTCCATCGAATGCTGTTATTGGTGGAATTATTACACTGCATGGCACTGCATTTAGTCCAAATGGAAGAGTCGGCCTGACTCGCGACGCGAATATTACACTCACTGATTCAGGCGGATTGAATATCATTCACGCAGACTCACTGGGCTCCTTTAGCGATACAGTCATCGTCGCTCCATCGTGGGGAGCAGGCGCACATAGCATTCACGCTGAAGATGCACTGTTACATAAGTCTGC
>DATMNR010000093.1:0-5211 GCA_035568795.1 Ktedonobacteraceae bacterium | reverse complement strand
TGAAGGTCAAATTATTCGTTCTCGTTGATCGGACAATTGACAATTTTGCTATCTCGAACGTCTATTCATATAGGGTTATCATATCATCTAATCGAATGTTTTTATGAGAGAGCAATCTGGCCAAACAATGCAAGAAGAGAGTTTACCTCGTTTTGGTAATTATGACCTTGTGCACCGCATTGATGTGGGTGGCATGGGAGAGGTGTATCTCGCACACCAGCGAAGCGCTTTTGGCCGCGATGTAGCAATTAAAATTATTCGTTCTGATCTTGTGCATGATGTAACGGCTCGCGCACGCTTCTTGCGCGAAGCCGAGGTTAGCGCTCATCTCAAACATGAACATATTTTACCTTTGTTTGAGTTTGGTGAGGATCAAGGGCGTCTCTTTCTAGTTACGCCTTATATTGAGGGTGGCACACTGGCCCGACATTTGAAAAGAGGCCCCTTATCGCTCGCAGAAGTGCATCATTTATTTGTTCCTCTGGTGCAAGCAGTAGCTTATATACATCGACGAGGAGTCATTCATCGCGATCTCAAGCCTACCAATATTCTTCTTGACGAACAAGATGGGCAGCTTTATGTGCGTCTGATAGATTTTGGTATCGCGTCTGTTCAAGGAAGCACAGCCAGCCCTCCACTGACAACCGCTGGCAATGAGTTAGGGACAATCGCTTATATGGCTCCAGAAAGGCTATCAGGTATTGCTGCTCCTAGTAATGATATTTTTTCGCTCGGTGTAATTCTTTATCAGATGCTCACCGGCAATTTCCCGGTAGGTCAGCAAGCGCCTGAACTACCTCAGCCTTTGGAATATGTTGTGCGACGTTGTATCGCAAATGGTCCTGAAGATCGATTTGCTACTGTTGACGAGGTATTACAAAACTTCGAACAAGCCTACCAGTCCCTGATGACCTCACCTCAAGCGCCTTCACGGGTGATTTCAGCCACTATTTCAGCTGCTCAGTCTCCTTCCAGGCACCTCAGCAATGCTCTCAGCAGACCATCGAATGCTTTACTCGACGAAAACGTTGACGTCGATGAGCATGAACTCGTATCATTACAACATTCTGGATATATTCCTGTGCCAATACCTGCACAGTCGCAGAGTGGATTCAAGCGTGAAGATTATAATGCACCTACTACCTGGTTTGATCCTGAAAAACAGTCGGGACAGCTACCTGCAGATGTATGGTCAAAACCCGGTAGAACTGCTTCCGGTGGTAAGCGTCGTGGTTTGCTTCCTTTGCTTTCCGCTATCACAGCTATCCTGTTACTTGCAGTTATTGGCACAGGGTATTATACATACCAGGCAGTCACAGCTACCTCGGTAAGCGTCAACATAAGCCCACAAGCGCATGTCATCAATCAGGTCTACACCATAAAGGTTGATCCCACAATTCAAAAGCCGGATCCTAAAACAATGTCCATTCCCGCCAGACCATTAAACAGCAATGAACAAAGCTCAATGACAGGACCAACTACGGGCCAGGTGAACTGCACGTTTGGGTTTTTTGGTTGTCAACGAGGAGTCAATCAGGATGATGTAGATAGCCTGGTAAGCCAGATACAACCACAACTGGAGCAGCAAATCACACGAGAATTAGAGAATAAGACTATCAGCGCAGGCGGCAAAGCAGTTAGCCCGATAAATTTCCAGGTACAATCGATTGCGTCGAAACCAGCAGTAGGAGAACAAGGGAAAACCGTTACTGTGACCGTACAGGAACAAGGAAGTATAGGCTACATTCTTACAAACGATGTAGTACATATGGCGCAACAATTAGTGACCCGACAAGCCCAGCAGTATTGGCCAAACTATCTGCTCCTTCCCTCATCGATTACTACAGGGCTGCCAGTTATCGAGGGAGTAGATTCTGGTTTGATCGATGTCAAAATTGCTGCTGGCGGTATCGTACAATACCAATTTCCCCCCTCAGAACTGCAGGCGATACCCGATGGATTGAAGGGCAGAACATTGAAGGATGCGCTGAATTACCTTGCACACTTACAGGGAGTAGATCCCAAATCCATACTCATTCGCTTTACAAAAGGGAAGAGCGATACACTGCCTGGAGACTCACAACGAATCAAAATCGTATCCATTTATCCAGCCAGCCTGCCTCCTGTTCATTTGACGAGTGTACCTGCATCAACTTTTACGCCAACTATAGATCAGGGCAATGGCATTTCACCAACCCCTGCAGATACCACATCACCAACGGCAACTCCAACCGATAATTAGAGGTCTCCATATAAAACAAAAAAGGGCGGACCTTGCTTTCACACCTCTGCAAATACACGCTGGTCTGCCTTTGCAGAGGCGAAGCAAAGCCCGCCCTGAAAGAGGTGATTTTGGGATTTGACGTTCCTATGTAATTATATACCACACAAACAGCTTTGTGAAGGGGCTTGAAATCACCCTTCTACGTCTTTTATGGCTCCCCAGGCGGGCGCAATTCATTGCGCCCCTACAAATCATCTGGCTCTTCTTTCAATTCTTTCCACAATGCTCGCACTGTCTTCGTGACAATCTGGTAGCCAAACCCTCTACGTTGTAGAAAGGAACCGAGACGATTACGAAAGGTCGCATAGTCGATGCTAGAGTTATTTACTAGTGTCATAGCTTTTTTACGGCCCGCGCGTAGGGCTCGTTCTTCATCCTGTTCTTCATTAACCAACTCATCTACAACATCACGCTCGACCCCTTTCATGCGCAATTCGTTCTTCAGAGCACGCGCTCCGCGAGGACTAAAGTGCTCGCGAGACTCTATCCAGAATCCTGCAAATGCGCGGTCATTTACGAAGTCAAGACGATCTAAACGCGCCAGCGCAGTCTCGATAATTTCTGGGGGAGTTTCTTTGCGCCGCAGGTAGCGACGCACTTCCTCACGGCTACGAGGGCGATACGAGAGGTAGTTTAGAGCGCGATCTACAGCTCGTTGCTCTATTTCCTCGCTGTGTAACTGTTCTAATTGTTCAGGGGAAAGTTCCTGCTCTAGTCCGAGTCCCATCTGTAACACAACTATCGCGTTGACACCCATTAGAAAACGCCCATCAACAAAGAGGTTGATGCGATCGGGATTGTTCAACTGTGGTTCCAGAGCAGTAATTCGCATAGGCATACTATAGCATTAGCAAGATCTTGAGGCAATGTTTTGCTGGGGTATATTGACTGTAGAGAATTTGTCTGACGAACGTTTGGTAGAGAGGAAGTAAGTTGAAGTTCATCCAACCTACTGGCTGAATGAATAGGAAAGGAATTACTAAATGATAGCTTCGGCAAGAGCCTCTGGCAGCATTTCTACGAGCGGAACTCGCTTTTTCTCTGTAATGCAATTATCAGCATCAACAAAGACAATGCATGGCTCTAGCGAACGAATTTCTTCTTCGTCGTACTGCCCATAGCTAATAATAATCACGATATCACCTTCCGCAGCATGTCGCGCGGCCGCGCCGTTGAGGCATATAACCCCTGAGCCACGAGCTCCTGCGATGGTATAGGTCTCTAAACGCGATCCGTTATTCACGTTTACAACCTGTACCTTCTCATAAGGATAGATGTCTGCTGCCTCCAACAAATCCATGTCAATGGTGATACTGCCAACATAGTTGAGGTTGGCCTGGGTGACAGTGGCACGGTGAATCTTGCCTTTGCACATTGTGCGCTGCATAGTCACTGTTCCTTTCTACGACACTACAAGTACGTCAGGGCACACGATGTGTGTCCGATTTCATGCAGAAACCGCGATGTGGCTTCTACCTATTAAACGGGTAGGAACGCAAGATAGGAACATGAAGTTTTAGCTTTTTTCAGGAGTATTTTCCAAAGCGGCGAGGAGGGCCATTGCATAAGCTTCCGCAGGGCTTTGTGCATCGTGCATCTTGTCTCCCGTGAGCAGGCGATACCTGCATTTCCAGCGGCGCGCAGGCCAGGGAGCAAGTTTGATGAGGGTATACGTATCGACGTGCGTTTCCAGGGCTTCGCGGAGGGCCACTTCTTCTCTAGCTGTTATGTTGAACTTCGCCAGTGCTTGATGTAGCTCATCTGCTATCATTTTCACCTTGACCATTGAGCGCTAAACGCATTGCAGTTTGTATTTCCTGAGTTGTGAGTGTTTCCCAGTCCGTGCGTGGCAGATGTTGGGGCATAATAGTAAAGGGACCAGTCCAATATTTTGCATGCTTTTCCACCCAGTCAAGTGCCTCAAAGGCTTTTTGGCGTGACTCTTCAACGATCGGGTAGCGCAGTGCGGCACGGTCAAAAACCTCCTGATCCTTAGTAAAAACACTATGATCTTCACGCACTACAACGTCTATGTACAAGTCGGTGTAGATAAGTTCACTCGAAGTGCTGGTGTAAGGAGGTGTTGGCAGAACGATATCGCAGTAAGCGTTAGAGAAGATGCCGTCTTCTCGATAAAATATATGTATTGTAAACCAGGCACCCGGCCAGAAGTATGTGAGAGAGTGATTTTCTGAGATAAAGAAGTCGGGCTTCCAATTACGTGGCTTCCAATGCTTGCGCGTACCCTTTGGCGTCCAGATAGTGACATACTGATCGCTAACAGGCAATTGGTAGCCACACCATTGGCCCCATGTATCTCCGTTGACAAGCATTTTATAGATTTCAGCCTCGAGTAACATACAATTGCCTTTCCGGTGCGAATAATCATGTCAATTTCGTCCTTTGAAATTATAACCGAAAGATCAAGGGCGGCTCAAATAGGTTTATTCCCATTGACATCACTCGCCTTTTTTCCTATACTCAATATGTAAATACTTACCTTATTATTGGTTAGATTAATAAGAAGCCGCGATAGGAAAAGGTTCGACTGGACGAGGCTAACCTGAAGAAAGACAACATCATCGTCATACATGGGAAACTTTCCACGATCATGGTACTGCGTAAGGAATAATTACACGTGGGGAAACGTTGGTCAAGCTGGCCAGCCAGGATAGCAGTTGGTATCCTGGCTGGCAGCTTCTTTCTTTTTCTAGGAATACCACTAGCAGCTCTTATCATCCGCGAGCCGCCAGCAGTGTTGTGGAGCTTAATCAAGCAGCCTGAAGTGTTACAGGCATTGCAATTAAGTCTTGTCACCACGTTTGTGAGTTTATTTTTGACTGTGATATTCGGCTTACCAGTCGCATATGTGCTGGTACGTAGTCATATCCCGGGTCGCAGATTCCTACAGACGCTAGTCACGATGC
>DATMNR010000092.1:0-2841 GCA_035568795.1 Ktedonobacteraceae bacterium | reverse complement strand
AATTCACGCAGGCAAATGCGAGGTAGCCTTGATCAGTTATGCCAGCAATCAGCTCTCCAGTCGAGGGCGCATGATCGGCACAGGAGCACGACCACCAACCATTCCCGAAACAACATACGAATCTCCTTATGGCTATACACTTGTTGGAGCTTACGCAATGGCAGCTCGCAGGCACATGCACCAGTATGGCACAACTTCGGAGCAGCTTGCAGAAATTGCTGTCGTGACACGCAAGCATGCCAGTCTTAATCCTCTCGCAATGTATCGTGATGCAATCACTGTGCAAGATGTCCTCAATTCGCGAATGATTGCTGACCCGCTACACCTGCTTGACTGCTGCGTTGTCAGCGATGGCGGGGGAGCCGTATTGGTCACGACAGAAGAACGCGCCAGGGAACTGAAGCAACCTCCCATTTTTATATTGGGAAGCAGTGAAAGCCATACGCACGCTCAGATCTCACAAATGCCTGATTTGACCGTCACCGCCGCAGCAATTACCGGACCACGAGCCTTCTCAGAAGCTGGAATTACACCAGGTGAAATAGATATGGCAATGATATATGATTCTTTTACCATCACTGTACTCTTGTTACTCGAAGATCTGGGATTTTGTAAGAAAGGTGAGGGAGGAGCATTTGTACAGGAAGACCGCATCGCATTGGGTAGCCAATTACCCGTCAATACTGATGGTGGGGGTTTATCTTCCAATCATCCAGGTATGCGTGGCATCTTCCTCATTATCGAGGCCACCCGTCAATTGCGTGGTCAATCCGGCCAGAGACAAGTTGAAAATGCAAAGCTAGCAGTTGCTCACGGTAGCGGAGGATTGTTATCTTCGCAAGCTACAACGATTTTGGGAAAATGAGGTTACTTATTGAGATGCATAAATTGTACACCATTACGACCACAATCGCTGCCTTTGCTCTTCGACGATATCCCTGCAAAAGCTCTAATACTGTAGGGGTTATGCTTGTCTTACATTCGATAACCGTCTTCTAAATTAACTTCTCTCAAGCGGCTCGTTACCCAGTTCAACAGTTTGCCTGTTATCATCAATCGAAATTCCTCTAGGATCATCTTCGCTCTGTATACCCGCCTGCTGAAGCAGCATTGCGACAAGAGCTGTCCAGCCCGTCTGATGACTTGCACCTAGACCCTTGCCGTTATCGCCATGAAAAAATTCATGGAACAAAAGATAGTCGCGGAAGTGAGGATCACGCTGAAATAATTCAGAATCACCGTTGAAAGATCTACAGCCTGTTTTATCTCGTAGGAAGAGTCGAACAAGGCGCTGTGATAGCTCATCGGCAACCTGTTTTAGATTGAGGTACTGGCCAGAATCCGTAGGGCACTCTACTTTAAAATCATCGCCATAGTAGTAGTAGAATTTCTGAAGAGACTCGATAAGTAGGAAGTTAAGAGGAAACCAGATTGGACCGCGCCAATTGGAGTTACCACCAAACAGTTCGGATAGCGACTCAGCCGGCTCGTATTGTACGCGATATGTAACACCATCGACAGGTAACTCAAATGGATGCGCTGCATGAAACTTACTTAACGAACGAATACCAAAGTTGCTCAGAAACTCCGTAGAGTCAAGCATACGTTTGAGCAGACGTTTCATACGGTGACCACGCACCAGTGCTAGTAGACGACTTTCCCCTGCTTCAGGTTGTTGCCAATGAGAAACCAGATGCATAAGATCGGGGCGATAATTGAGAAACCATGTAAGGTGGTATTTGAAAGTTGGTAGTGCATCCAGCACGTGTGGATCTAGCACCTCTACCGCACATAACGGGATAAGTCCAACAAGTGAACGAATCTTGATTGGGTGATACGTATCGTCTGGCAAATGGAGCACATCATAAAAAAATTCATCTTCATCGTCCCAGAGCCTGATTCCCTCGTCGGCTATATTATTCATCGCTGCAGCAATAGCCAGGAAATGTTCAAAAAATTTCAACGCGATATCTTCATAGACAGGATTATGCAGTGCAAGTTCTAGCGCAATTGTCATCATGTTCAAGCTAAACATGCCCATCCAACTTGTACCATCACTCTGCTCAATATAGCCGCCCGTTGGCAAAGGTGCGCTGCGATCAAAAGCACCGATATTGTCAAGTCCAAGAAATCCACCTTGAAAGACATTTTTACCTTCGGAGTCCTTTCGGTTGACCCACCATGTAAAGTTAAGCAGCAGTTTATGAAATATACGCTCCAGGAACGTACGATCGGCACATCCAGTTTTCTCCTGATCAATTTTGTAAACTCGCCATGCAGCCCAGGCAAACACTGGCGGGTTGACGTCTCCAAATGCCCACTCGTAGGCTGGAAGCTGTCCATTTGGATGCATGTACCATTCTCGCATCAATAGATCTAACTGGCTCTTAGCAAAATCGCTATCGATAAGCGCAAACGGGATACAGTGAAATGCAAGATCCCAGGAGGCATACCAGGGGTATTCCCACTTGTCCGGCATCGACATCACCCGTTCATTGTAAAGATGCCGCCATTCATGATTACGCCCATACTTGCGTTGTACAGACGGCGGCGGCTGAGCAGGGTCACCTTGTAACCACTTCTCAACAATAAAATGGTAGAACTGCTTATTCCAGAGCATTCCTGCCAGTGCCTGGCGGTGTACGCGCCGCTGATCCTCGTCCAGGTGAACTGGTTGAAGTGCTGTAAAAAACTCGTCAGCTTCTCGCTGGCGCAACCTGAACGTCGATTCGAAGTCATCAAAAGGTCCAGAAAAGTTTCTGCCTTCGTCAACGGTACTCTTTACTTTCGTTAATCGCAAACGCCAGGTGAATGACGCGCCAGCAGTGATTGTTCGCGTAT
>DATMNR010000091.1:0-7159 GCA_035568795.1 Ktedonobacteraceae bacterium | reverse complement strand
CAAAGCGAACGAAACCACGAGCGAACCATCGAAAAAGACTACAGGGCTGTGAGATGGATCGCCCTCACGTCGTTTCTGACCATGTTGTTCCATCTGGTCACAAAGCGTTTCTATTTCTAACATATAGCGACGAAGCGTCACCAGCATTTCCGAATAGGGATAGCTATCGGGATTTTTATTCTCAGTGAGAGATTCTTCCATGATCTCATCAGGGGAAAGCACCTCTAAGCGTACGTCTTTCGTGTACGGACGCCCTTGAGTATGGGGATTGGCAAACAGGCCAACCTGAATCAAGGCTACGGGGATCGAAGCATCGCGCCATGGTTGGAGTTGGCTTCCATCAACAGCTATTGTCGTTATGCCTTCAACACATTCGGCCCATTGGCGAGCTTGTTCGTGATTCTCAAACTCACTACCAAAAAGAATTTTTGGGCTGTGATAATCGCTCTGTGCAGCATGAACCAGCCAGCGGTCGTATTCCATTGTGGGGCGCGCACCCGCCGAAGGCATGCCTTTACCGTCGGGTGGGAGCCTGTGCTCTAAATGCGCACTTGAAGGATAGCGGGTATACAGTGTTTCGAGAGCATGGCGATACGCATTCAGTTGGTCGCTAAACGAATCATCAAAAGCGTCGAATTGCCCTCGCTTAAGGTTCAAAGCAGCCTGAAGTTTGCCTTTATGAAGCATGGACGTGTACCTGTTCTTCCGCGATCATTGCATCATCCTCTGTCATGATAGCGGTCTTGTTATCCATTTTGCGCAATCGAATGAGACTATCAAGCCCTTGCTCAAAGGTATCATCGTGGCTGATTACAAACAATTGATCAAAACCACGCACTCGTCGAATTTGCTCCGCCAGGTTTGTGCGGCGCAGTTCATCCATATTTTGAGTCGGCTCGTCAAAAAACGCGAGATTCAACGTAGAGAGCTTTTTGAGTAGCGCAAGGCGCACTGAGAGTGCAGCACTCATTTGCTCACCTCCACTCAACTGGGTAAACGTGCGATCTACTCCCTGGCGATGCAAGATGATTTCGTAATCATTTTGCCAGGAAAGTTGTGCGCTGCGATCTCCCATAATTTCGCCAAAGATGCGATTCGCTTCAATAGAGATATCAGACATCATGGCTTTCAAAACATGGGGTGCGGCTTCTTTGATTAATTTGCGAAACTGCTCTAACATCTTGTGCAGTTCTTCAAGCGTGCGTTTTTCCTCTTCAACCTCTCCCAAATTGACCAGCAATAGCTCAGCATGTTCTATCTTTTGCTCACATTCGTTGATTTCCGCCTGCAGATTTTGCATTTCCGCAGCCAACCCTGCTAACTCACCTGTAAGCTTGTTGATTTCATGCTCAAGCTCACCCAGTTCCTGCTCATTGAACATTTCCTGCGCCTTTTGATATGCTTCCTCGGAAACGCTCAACGCCTGTTTTGCATGCTCTGCTTTCTGAAGTGCCTGGTTGTATACTTGCGTACGTTCAGGAAGCAGTTTTGCCGTATCAATATTTTTTAAATACGTCGAATAGCTCGCTCCACATTGTTGTTGTATGGATTCCTGCTGGCCAATATGTGCATCGAGATCAGCATAACGGCTTAGTTGCTGTTCCAATTGTCGTACCTGCTCTTCGACCTCCTGAGCTTTTTGCTGCTCAACTTGCATGTGTTGCTGATACGTAGTTTCTTTCTGAATTGTATTCTGTTGTGTCTTACTCTGCGAACGAGGATCATTGAGCACAATTAATTGTTGATTGACATCTTTCAGTTCGTCTTCGCTTTTAGACAACTCGTCAGCCTCTTGTTGACGCTGCAGTAAATCGATTGCACCCTGATCGACCTGTGCTTGCAAATGCTGCATTTGGGCACGCAAACCTTCCAGTTCGCGAACCCGCTGATCTGCAATTTCACTCTCATCGCGCTCAGACCTGGCCTGAACTATTTGCTGATCGAGATACTTAAGCTCTTCCAGATCCTGCCCTAAATCCGTTACCTCACGTTCCAGTCGAGTAATATCGTGTGTCACCGCTTTTATACGTTCAACTTGAGCATCACGGCTCTCAATATACTGACCTAGTTTATTCAGGCCTTCTGCATATTTTCCAACATATGAAATGCGGTCATCAACAGCAGTTAGTTGCAGACTGAGGCTAGCAAGTTGTGCATGCTCTTGAGTGAGTTTCCCATCAAAGTAGGATTCCAGGCTGATAATGCCGTCCTGTTTTATGTTCAGGCATGGCTGATGCAGCAAGGGGCATTGGCCACCCGCGGAAAGCTTTCGTGATCTCGCATAGCCTTCAATATTCCCCTCAAGCCGGTGTTGTTGCGCAGAGAGGTGCTCGTGTTGAATTTGTAAAGTTGTTAGTTCCTCGGCTTCCTGACGATGTTCTTCAATTTTAGTAATCACATCATCGGCTTGACGTAGGTAGTTTGTGATTTTCTCGCGATCAGCATTCTTCTCTTGCAATTGCTTGCGTTTTTCCTCAAATTGCAATCGTTTCGAACTTCGCTCACTGGTTCTCGATTGTAACATCGCTAATCTCTCGACACGTGCTGTCAGTTGTTCAGCCAGGGATTGAAGTGGTTCTATCGCGATAATTCGTTGCTGAATATCTTTCTGCTGCTGCAGTAATTTTGTGCCTTGTTGCTGAAGACGCTGCAATTCCTTGAGCAACCTTTCATATTCAGTAACCTGGCGTGCCATAGCATCTCTTCGCATTTCTAATTGATGCTGCTGTTCGACCAGTGGCAATAACTCTACCAGCCGTTGATGGGCAACAGCTACATCTTGCAGCCTCCCTTTCAGGTTCTCAATATTTGCCGTGTGTGTTGCTAAGGTTGCATGTAAACTCGACAGCTGTTGTCGCAATCTATTGCGTTGCTGTTCATCAGCACGGAGTTGCTTTAAAGTCTCTGTTGCTTGCACATAGCGTTCGTAATCTGACTCACTCTCTTGTATCGCTTGCTGAGCAGAGCGAGCTTCGTTTACTTGCTTCTGGCTGTTCGTTAGAAGCTCTTGAGAGGCATTATGTATTGTCCTATTTTGGTAGAGCTGAGACTGGCACTGGTTGAGGTGGTCACGTTGTTGTTTTAGCAATTCAGCATGTTCTTTGCATACTGCCAATCGCTGTGTCCATTGTACATTTTGCTCTTTTTTCTGCTGATCTTCCAGGCGTGAACTTTTCAGGTTTGCTCGCCATTCTTCCAGATCGCGTGTTTCAATTTCAAGGCGTTGGATTTCACTTTTTTGTGTTTGAATCTGCTCCTGGTATACTTTCGAGGCATCTAGTAGGTAATCGGCAGCAGTCTTGTAATCTTCGATTTGGAGCAGAGCATCAAATGTCTGTTTGCGTTTACTGGCAGTTTCCAGAAAAATAGAGGTAAAGGTTCCCTGGGGTACACCTAAAGCATCACGGAAAAGCACGTCGAGTGGTCGTTCGCGATCGATGCCAAATAACTCATGGAGCTTATCCAGGACATCAGTGCGCTGTTCTAGACGCAGGTCCGCTTCACGATCGAATACGACCCATTTCGCGCCTGCTCCACAGCGCCTTTCGACTTCGTACGGACGGTCATCACTGCCAATGAGATGAACAACAACACGTCCATATTTTTCGCCTTCACGCACAAATTGCGACTGGTTATACGCAAGATGATCAAAGAGCGCAAATCCGATTGCTTCGACCAGTGTCGTTTTACCGGCGCCATTTGGGCCATGGATAGCAGTTGTGCCGCGCCGAAAATCTACAGTGACATTACGATAACTTTTAATGTTCTCTAACTCGATACGTGTAATGAGCATGGTAATGCGCCTTCCCAACAGTTGTGAAATACTGATCTCCCACTTTCCTCTTCTCGTACTAGCCCAAGAAAGTGGAAATGTACAGGCGCATTATAACATGCGTTCTTTATGCATCATAGAGCCTTACATAGGAGACACTTGAAATTGATGTGTTAAACCACTTCCGCTTGATCCTGAGAATCCTGCTGCTTGTATAGTTCTCTCTCTTTGGCCTGCTGTTTTGCTTCTTGTTGCGACATCCAGCGAATGAAGAGCACACTCATAATAACGATGTAAAAAATGCTAACCGGTACCCACATAATGAGTCCACCCAGTTGTTGATCCGTGGCTGCAGAGATGCCCCATATACGTGGCGCGGCGATATACGGAGCATAGAGTGGAGGGCTGAATGTCAAACCTGCTCCAAGTAAAACTGAAGGCATACCACTCAAGAAAAGATAGAGTATCTGGCCTCCAATGGTGAGAGATGGTAGGTCTTTTGATGGGCTAAAGATTGGCCACCAATAGCATAGACCAAAGAAAATAAACGTCAGGTGTTCCAGGATGTGGATCGTTTGATTCTCCAGCGTTGCATTATAGAGGGGCGGCGCATGCCAGAGCCAGAAGTCAACATTAAAGAGGACGAAAGCCACAACAGGATACGTCAATACTTTTGCTACTTTAAATATCACTTTGTTGCTTAACGCTGGTTTTACCATCCATTCAGGTGTTCCAAGCAACAACAATGGCGGACCAATGATTGTCAGGCATAGATGCTGTACCATATGGGCACTAAATAAGTAAGAGTCGCCAAGTTCATCCAGGGGTGAAACGAGAGCCAGAAACATGATCAGCATGCCTGCAAGAAAAGCGATGGTCTGGCCTGTTTTCTTTGGCTCTTCGGGGAAATGGCGTTTTCGATACGGGCCAATTGCATACATATACAGACCTGTAATGAGTGCTGTGCCTATTAGGATCGATGGCTCCAGATTCCATTGGGTGAGCCAGAAATCGAGTCCAATATTTACCATCTGGGCTTCCCTTTCGCTCGAACGTGTCTTCATTTACATACTATAGCTAGGGTCAAGAGGGACAACAAGGTATGCACTATTCAGGCACTTGTAAGGCACACCTGGTGCTTTGCAAGGATGGTAACAGGATTGTCCTTGACAATAGAATAGGTCTAATACTCTCTATCATAAAGGATAGTAGCTCCTAATGAAAATAGTACGTCGCATTGCATGGGTGACGGTCGGATTGACCTATTTTCTCATTGCACTCGGAGGCACCGTGCGTGTCTCTGACTCCGGCTTGAGCTGCCCTGACTGGCCGTTGTGTCACGGTGATATTTTTGTCGCGCTTGACTATCATGTGCTGCTTGAGCAATTTCACCGTTATACTGCTTCAATTGTCAGCATCCTCATACTCTCACTGGCGATTAGTTCTTTGATCTGGGCACGTAAAGAGCGACAGGTCTTGATACCTGCTCTGCTGGCACCGTGCTTCCTGGTGATTCAGATTGTGCTTGGTGGCCTCACCGTGTTATGGAAACTACCACCTACAATCATCGCGGCACATCTTGGGACGGCGCTGGCGATTTTCGCAATGGTCATTACAACAGCGGTAATGTCGGGGGAAGCAAAACCAAGCAAAGAACATCCAGCTAAGACTCGCAAATTTGTGCGCCTGGCCATGACCAACGCAATACTGGTCTATGGATTGATGCTGAGCGGTTCTTACGTGGTAGGAAGTGGAGCGACGCTGGCTTGTCCAGGCTGGCCACTCTGTGGAACTGCTCCTGCATGGGCTGTACAGTATCACCTGTCAGATATCAATACTTTTCATCGCCTCGTAGCCACGTTTGTGGGACTCGTACTCATCTGGACATTGATTTCAGCATGGCGCAGGAGGAATGTTGCACCCGGCCAGGCATGGGTTGCGCTTGTAGCGGGGATACTTTTCGTGGCACAAGCCACTGTTGGAGGCCTGGTTGTACTCCTGGAGAGACCTGACTTTATCGCGGGCTTGCACCTCGCCCTTGCTACAGCAGTATGGGGCAGCCTGGTACTGTTGGCTGTACTTGCGGCGCGTCAATTGAGAGCGGCTCCCCAAGGCGTAGAGTTGGAAGAACTTGTAGAAGAGAAGAAACCAGCAGGCCCAGTCCAACAAACAATTTCCAGTTATATTGATCTTATGAAACCACATGTGACCGTTCTACTGCTTGGTACGACGGTAGCTGCGATGGCGATAGCTCATCAGGGATTGCCACCGCTTGGACTTGTTTTCGCTACATTGCTGGGTGGCGCCATGGCCGCTGGCAGCGCAAATTGTATTAACTGCTATATTGATCGCGATATAGATCAGATTATGGGACGCACGCAACGCAGGTCATTGCCATCTGGCAGGGTACAACCCACTCAGGCACTGGTCTTTGGCATCGTGTTGGGGATCGGCTCATTTCTCATCCTGACGATCTTTGTCAACTTGCTCAGCGCATTGCTGGCCAGTTCAGCCATACTATTCTACATTTTTGTGTACACGATGTGGCTCAAACGCTCTTCAGCGCAAAATATCGTGATTGGTGGCGCTGCGGGAGCCGTTCCTGTACTGGTAGGCTGGGCAGCGGTAACAAATTCACTGACACTTCCAGCCATCTGGCTCTTTGCAATCATCTTTTACTGGACACCACCACATTTCTGGGCTCTTTCACTACTGATTCAGAAAGATTATGAGAAAGCCAGCATACCAATGCTGCCAGTAGTAATGGGCGAACGAGAGACACGCAAGCAGATTTTGCTCTACTCATTACTACTTTTGGCCGTAACCATGATTCTTTTTGCAATGCATGCTATGGGATACTTCTATCTGCTTGTTGCTCTCGTACTCGGTGGTATACTGATTTACATGGCGATACGTCTCATACGCGACCAATCGAAAAAGTGGGCGCGCACTCTTTTCTGGTATTCTAACTGTTACCTTGCCTTGATTTTTGCGGCAATGGTAATCGACAGAGTAGTGCATTAATCCAAAACACCTAGCTCGTCACGAAGACGCTTAAAGAGAGTCAAGAGTGGGATAACATGAAGGACAGTCAATGACCATGAGCTGGCGTTTAGCCTCGCGTTTATCAGTGATAAGCCTCGCGTTCCTGGTTGTACTGGTGGTAGCGCTCCTCAGTTTGCATAATGGTGCAGGTGGAGCTGCCACTTCTACTCCGAGTACTAGCACAACCAACCTGCAAGGCACTAATCTAGGCAGCACTCCTGCTCCTGATTTTCTTCTAAAAGACCAGTTTGGCAATGCAATATCGCTGTCACAATTCAAAGGGAAGCCGGTTGTCCTGACTTTCCTCTACACACATTGCCCTGATGTGTGCCCTCTAACCGC
>DATMNR010000090.1:0-6952 GCA_035568795.1 Ktedonobacteraceae bacterium | reverse complement strand
TGGATATAGCTATCTGAAAGATTACTATGCTTTTGCAGGACCTTTCGCACAGAGAATCGCTTCGGGCCTTTTGACAAGCCCTCAATCCATCGCTCAGTTCATTCGTGGCTATCAAGATGCAGGTTGTGATTACCTTGTGCTTTTTCCTACAGTGCCCGATATTTCACAACTCGACCGACTTGCTGAGATCCTCTATGCGCAAGGTATGAGGAGAGCAGGATGAAGATAGTTATACTTGGCGGAGGTCCAGCAGGACTTTATAGTGGTTTGCTCATAAAAAAGGCCAATCCTGCTTGCGATATCACCATTATCGAGCGCAATGCAGCAGATGTTACCTATGGCTGGGGCGTCGTTTTTTCTGATCGCACCCTGGCTTCCTTCCAGAGGGCCGATAATAAAACATACGAACAGATCACCGATCATTTTGTGATTTGGGACGCTATTGATGTATATTATCGATATCAAAAAATGAGTTGTGGCGGACACGTAATCTCTAGCATTTCGCGTAAAAGCCTGCTGAACATCTTGCAAAATCGATGCTTTGAGCTTGGCATCAATCTAAAATTTAGGTGCGAGATAGATGACCTTGCCGTGATTGGAGACTATGATCTGCTCATTGCAGCGGACGGACTTAATAGCATAGTACGTAAAAAATATGCATCCAGTTTCAAACCCAGTCTGGAATACGGGAAGGCGAGATATATCTGGCTTGGTGCTAATAAAGTACTCGATGCATTTACATTCATTTTCTGTGAAAATGAACATGGCTTGTTTCAAGTACACTCCTATCCATTCAATGGCACAACAAGTACCTTTATCATTGAATGTGATGAAGCTTCCTGGTTAAGAGCTGGTCTTAACGAAGCAGATGAGGCACAAAGTCTAGCCTATTGTCAGCAACTTCTCGAAGAGAACCTCGGAAAAGCCACTCTGCTATCTAACAATTCAAAATGGATCAGCTTTCCGACGCTTAAAACACAGCA
Organism: Ktedonobacteraceae bacterium; assembly: GCA_035568795.1. Lineage (GTDB taxonomy): Bacteria > Chloroflexota > Ktedonobacteria > Ktedonobacterales > Ktedonobacteraceae > DATMNR01. Next base: position 5,969 of record DATMNR010000090.1, on the reverse strand, counting down.
CTGGCACCATAGAAACATAGTTTTGCTTGGCGATGCCATACATACAGCTCACTTCTCCATTGGCTCAGGCACAAAACTGGCTATGGAGGATGCCATAGCTCTTTCTAGTGCGTTAGAGCAGCATACTGATCTGGAAACAGCCTTGAATGAATATGAGTTAGAGCGAAAACCTATCGTTGAGATTTTTCAAAGAGCTGCCAGAGAAAGCCAAACGTATTTTGAAACTCTCAAATGTCACATGACTCTTGAACCGGTACCATTCACATTCAATTTACTCACCCGCAGTGGTAGAATTACCTACGACGATCTTCGTTTACGCGATCAGCGCTTCGGAGATGTTGTCGATCGCTGGTTTGCTTACAAAGCTCTATCGCAATCCAACGCTGAGAACTCCTCAGTAATTCAAACGCTTTTTGCGCCGCCACCCCTATTTACACCACTAACATCGCGTAGGGTGCATTTACCTAATCGTATAACCCTTTTACCACGTCCCAATTGTGCTGCACAAAACGGCGTACTTGTCGAAGCATATGCAAATCAGATTCAGAGCGCAGCATGCAGAGGTGCTGGCCTGGTAGAAACCGAGCAAGTTGCAATTTCCGCTCAGGGACGCATCACGCCAGATTGCGCCGGTATATATCATGCTGACCATGTTGAAGTGTGGAAACGAGTCATCGAATTTATTCATAGCCATACATCAGCGAAGGTCGCCATCCAATTGAACCATGCAGGACGTCGTGGCTCGACTCGATCGAGGACAGAGGGACTGGACAGATCTCTGCAAGAAGACAACTGGTCTCTATTCTCAGCGTCATCCATACCTTATTCACCATCTAACCAGGTTCCCATAGAGATGAAACGAGCCGATATGGACAGTGTGCGTGACGATTTTGTGCTCGCTACTCAGAGGGCACATGAGGCTGGGTTCGATGTAATACAACTCAACTTTGCTCAAGGCTACTTATTAGCAAGCTTCATTTCACCTTTCACTAATCATCGACAGGATGAATATGGTGGAGACTTGCATTATCGAATGCGTTTTCCCCTGGAAATATTCGATGCCATACGAGCAACCTGGCCTCAGGACAAACCCATCTTTGTTACCATCTCCGCCAGTGACTGTGTCAAGGGTGGCACTAAAGTTGATGACGCTGTCAGAGTCGCTCAAATGCTCAGAGAGCACGGATGTGATATAATCGCGGTTGTAACAGGCCAGACGAACATCGACAGCGAACCAGCTTATGGACGAGGGTTCTTGACACAATTCAGCGATCGTATACGTAACGAGGCAGGTATTCTCACCATGGTTGGAGGATACTTGACAACTGGCGACGAAGTCAACACTATCATCGCAGCAGGCAGGGCCGACCTATGCATTATGGAACCACCACAATTAAACGATCTATACTGGGCAACTCCGACTACTTAGATCTCATTGCTTAAGATTGCGATTGGAGGATCTTTCACATGTCGAATCAAAATGGCCACCTGCTAGCTGGCAAGCGAGCAGTAGTTACCGGTGCGGGCAGAGGCATTGGCCGTAGTATCGCTTTAGCGCTTGCACAAGCGGGAGCAGATGTGGCCGTGACCGCCCGCACCCACTACGAAATTGAACAGCTTGTTAACGAAATTCAAACATTAGGACGTCGCAGCCTGGCTATTTCATGCGATGTAACTGATTCAGAGCAGGTAACGCACATGGCTTCAACTTTTATGGAGGGTCTGGGTGGTGTTGATATACTGGTCAATAACGCTGGAAATGCAGGTAGTCACAAGTTTTCAAACCATCCAGATGAGCTTTGGCATCGTATGCTCTCCATCAATTTAACCAGCGTTTACTACGTCACAAAAGCTTTCGTCCCAGCATTGATAGAGCAGCGTTATGGTCGCATCATTAACATCGCCTCCATTGCCTCCAGAGTTGGAGGAAGCTATATCGCCGCTTATACCGCAGCAAAACACGGCGTGCTTGGTCTCACACGTGCCCTTGCCGTTGAATTGATGCCCTACAATATCACGGTCAATGCGATCTGTCCTGGCTATGTGAATACTCCTATGACCGATGGGAATGTCAGCAATATCGCAGCTCGCACTGGAATGCCTGAGTCAAAGGCACGCGAGGCCTTAGAAAATACAAGTCCGCAAAAACGCTTGATTGAGCCAGAGGAGGTAGCGGCTATCGCAGTCTTCCTGGCACAGGATATCAATCGAGGTATTACAGGACAGGCCATCAACATTGATGGCGGCGGCCTGATGTCATAATTTCTTGAGAGGAGGCCTGTTTTGAGCTTAGACTTTTTGTTTGAAGTGAACGAGAATGTAGCAACACTCACCTTTAACCGCCCCGAAGTGATGAACGCGCTGACATTCGAGATCTACTCCCAGCTACGAGATCTCTTTGAAGCATTACGGTATGATGATGCTGTGCATGCAATCGTGATTACCGGCTCAGGTGACAATTTCTGTTCAGGTGGTGATGTATACGAAATTATTGGTGAACTACTCAAACGTGACATGAAGGGCCATCTTGAGTTCACTCGTATGACCGGGGCTGTAGTGCAGAATATGCGATTACTCGATAAACCAATTATCGCTGCTCTCAATGGCATGACTGCTGGAGCAGGAGCTGTACTAGCACTGGCTTCAGACTTACGAATTGCCTCTGACAAAGCGCGCGTTGCTTTCCTCTTCACAAAAGTAGGTCTAACCGGAGCAGATATGGGAGCAGCCTATTTGTTGCCACGTGTTGTTGGTTTGGGTCGTGCTTCAGAGCTATTGATGCTCGGCGATACCATCGACGCTGTCACCGCGGAACGCTACGGGCTGGTTAATCGCGTTGTACCCCACGATGAACTGTTGCCCTCTGCTAATACTTGGGCCAAACGACTCGCTCAGGGACCAACACTTGCTATCTCCATGACGAAGCATTTGATAAATCACGAATTGAGCATGGATCTAGTCTCCGCAATTGAAGCCGAAGCTCAAGCGCAGGCGCTTATGCTCATGGGTGACGATCATCAGCGCTTCTTTGAAGCTTTCAAAGCGAAGGAAAAGCCGAGGTTCACCGGAAGGTAGAGTGTACATTATGGAAAAAACTATCATCAATCCACCAACTCTTGCACCCGCCGTTGGCTTTAGCCATGGTGTCCTTGTAGCTGGTGGACGCCTGCTCTTCTTAGCAGGCCAGACTGGTAGCAATGCTGAGGGGCAGATTATGGCGCCTGGTGATCTGATAGCTCAATATGAACAAACACTCCGCAATCTCCAAACCGTTGTCGAATCAGCAGGTGGCAAAATACAGGATATTACAAAGCTAAATATTTATGTACGCAACAGAGATGACTATCTCACTAATCTCAAGCCCTTGGGCAAAGTGCATCGATCATTCTTTGGTGCCTATTATCCGGCTATGGCTCTATTCGAAGTTACAGGCTTTTTCCAGGACGACACCCTTGTCGAAATCGAGGGTTTTGCCGTAATTGATACCTAAATGTAGGGGCGAGGGCTGTTGGGATGTTGGGTGGGGACGCTTGCGTCGCCCTGGTACGAATACCGACACCTTAGAATGTCTTATTTTCAATCACGAAAAAGGGTACCGATGGACTTTGAACTAACGCCAGAACAAAAGAGCATCCAACAACAGGCACGCCAGTTTGCTCAACAAGAGGTAGCTCCAATTACCCGTGAAGCAGACGAGAAAGGCGAATTTCCTCTTCACCTGGTCAAACGGATGGGTGATTTGGGCTTCCTGGCAGGTCCGATAGAGCCTGATTATGGCGGATCCGGCATGGACTACGTAAGTTATGCTCTACTTTGTGAGGAACTGGGGAGAGTCGATTCATCTGTACGCGGTTTTTTGACTGTTCATACAAGTCTCGTCTCACTTTGTATTCGTGAATGGGGCACCGAAGAACAGAAGCGTTCCTATTTGCCACGTCTGGCGAAAGGTGAGTGGATCGGCTGTTATGCTCTGACAGAACCGAATGCAGGTTCAGACGTGGCCAGTATGGAAAGCACCGCCATTGGAGAAGGAGATTACTACATCTTAAATGGCGAGAAAATCTGGATCACTAATGGTACAAGTGCTCATACTGCAATCGTATTCGCAAGTCGAGATCTTTCAGCCCGTCATAAAGGCATCTGCGCTTTTCTGGTCGCAACGGACACGCCTGGTTTTCATCGAGAGCCTATGCAGGGTAAGGAATTAGGCCATCGGGCATCAGAACACGTTCATATTAGCCTTAAAAACTGTCGGGTACATAAGAGTGCCCTGCTGGGTGCCCCTGGAGAAGGTTTCAAAGTAGCAATGTCGGCCCTCGATCGCGGTCGGCTTGGAGTAGCAGCAGGCGCACTTGGGATAGCGCAGGCCTGTCTGGATGCGTGTATTGACTATACAAAACAGCGCCACCAATTCGGTCAACGTATTGCGGACTTTCAAATGATTCAGGCATCACTAGCTAATATGGCTGCTGACGTAGAAGCAGCACGGTTACTTGTTTATCGTGCTGCGTGGTTGAAAGATCAAGGTCTACCCACAACCAGAGCTACTTCAATAGCCAAGCTATTCGCAACAGAGGCAGCAATGAAAGCGGCGTCAGAAGCTGTTCTGATGCATGGCAATCGTGGCTATTCAAACGAATACCCGGTGGAACGCTATTACCGCGATATCAAAGGCTTGCAGATCTATGAAGGAACCAGCCACATACAGCGCATCATTATTGCGCGTGAATTGGTCGGACGTAGTAGATAAACCTTAGTAATGTATAATGAGCATACCTACCACAGGTCGTCATTACAGTCCGCACGACATAGCTACGCATAGTAGTAGTGTGACTCGTTTCAATATTGCATCCTTGTTTCCAAAGGAGGGAACAACAGTGATTGAAAACGTGGTGAATCATCCTCACTTGTGTTTGTTTCACCCGCGTTTCACCCATTCGACAAAATGCATACAAAGACATATAATGTATGCATGGAAGCGCAAAAGTATACCGTCCTGCGTGTACGGAAAAGCACACGCGATACACTCAAACTGGTCTCGGTCTTGTCCCACGAAAGCATGGTGGAGACGATTGATCGGCTTGCACGGCAAGAACTGGGTCGTCTTGAGAAAAGTCAGGGAAAGCCAGGGGGATAACGTGAATCGTGCGCACGTGATCAGACTGCATACCACACCAGACCAAGAGACGTACTTTCGCAAGGCGTGCGGTGCTGCCCGCCATGCCTATAACTGGGCACTGGCCCGTTGGAAAGAGGCGCGGACACAGGGCAAGCAGATCAAGATGAACGACCTCAAGGCGCAGTTCAACCAGATCAAAGGTGAGCAATTTCCCTGGGTGTTCGAAACCACGAAGTGCGCTCCTGAACAAGCCTTTGCCGATCTGGGGCAAGCCTTCGCCAACTACTGGCGCATGAAGGAAAAGGGGACGCGGCCCAAGCTCAAACATCCACGCAGGGATGGAGAGGAAGCGGGCTTCCCGCATTTCAAGAGCAAGAAGCGTGATCGACTGAGCTTCTACCTGGCCAACGACAAATTCTCCGTTGACGGGCATACGCTTCATGTCCCGAAGCTGGGCGAGGTCAATATGACTGAGGAAGTGCGTTTTGCTGGCAAAACCATGAGTGCGACCATTTTCTACCGTGCGGGTTGGTGGTTCGTCTCCATTGCGGTCGAGGTGGAGCATGAGACGCCAGCGCATGACGGTGGGCCTGTTGGGATAGACCTGGGGATTAAGACCTTAGCAACCACAAGTTGTGGCGAGAAGTTTGAGAACCAAAAACACTATCGCCGCAATGTGGGACGCATCAAGGGTTTAAGCAAAGGATTATCTCGCAAAGTGGAGGGCAGTCAGAACTGGTGGAAGAGCACGAAGAAATTGGCAAGGGCGCACTACCGCGTTGCCTGCCAACGACAAGACACGCTGCACAAGATGACAACACAGGTGGCACGCACCTATGCCTTGATTGGC
>DATMNR010000089.1:0-5034 GCA_035568795.1 Ktedonobacteraceae bacterium | reverse complement strand
TGATAACGACGGTTTTGCTCGCGCCTGTGCGCAATCCAGCGATGCTTGCAAAGCAAGCGGCCAGCCTGGATGCGCTCTCGGGCGGACGACTTACTCTCGGCCTGGGCATTGGTGGTAGAGAAGATGATTATCATGCCGCATCTGTTCTATTCAAAAAACGGGGAAAGTTGTTTGACGAGGAGCTAGAAATACTCACGAAAATCTGGTCAGGTCAGCCACTGAACGATACAATAGGCCCAATTGGTCCAAAACCAGTTCAATCTGGAGGGCCTGAAATACTCATTGGAGGCTATTCACCTGCCTCAATACAAAGAGTTGGTCGTTGGGGAAATGGCTTCATCGCAGGTGGTCGAGATCCGAAGGGAACTCAACAATTCTTTCAATTGGCTCAAGAGTCGTGGAAAGCTGCAGGCAGACCTGGCAAGCCTCGCCTGGTTGGATGCTTTTATTACGCATTAGGGCCGAATGCGCAGGAGCGAGCAGGTGCGTATCTCCACAATTACTATTCATTCCTGGGGTCTATGGTGGAAATGATGATTAATAGTCTTCCTCTCACAATTGATGCAATCAGAGCAAGGTTTCAGGCGTACGAGGAGATCGGTGCAGACGAAGTGATTATCTGGCCCTGCACCCCTGACCTGGAACAGTTTGATCAACTTGCTGACCTCTTCAGGTAGCTCACTCGACGCTAAATGACTGTTCTCTGTGCGCCTGCGGCGCAGTTATTTGATAAGAATGGAAGGATTTTGTGCGCCCTCAGGCGCACAAAATCCTTCCATTCTTATCAATGACACTAACTTCATTGGAACCTCGCCTGTTTATGAGATACAATGAGAGAAATTAGCAGTTTAGCCACAAAGGAGTGTATTATTTTGGCAAAAATGATGGAAAATGTAGCGTCACGAGCAGCGACGCCTTTTAAGAATCAGCCCTTCACCGACTTCAACAGGCCTGAGAACCGCCAGGCCCAAATGGAAGCATTGGAGAGGGTAAAACGCGAATTAGGACAGACATATCCGCTCATCATCGGAGGCGAAAAGATCACGAACAAGGCCACATTCGCCTCTCGCAACCCCTCTCAACCTGACGAGGTGATTGGATATTTCTCGAGCGCCACTGTAGGGCAGGTAGATGCAGCAGTTAAGTCTGCCGCTGCCGCTTTTGAGATCTGGAAGCATGTACCCGCTGAAGATCGGGCTGGCTACCTGTTCGCGGCTGCCGACCTGTTGAAAGCACGCCGTTTCGAATTTAACGCCTGGATGATCTACGAAGTGGGTAAAAGTTGGCCAGAGGCTGATGGCGATACCGCAGAAGCGATTGACTTCATGGAATTTTATGCACGCGAAATGATGCGTCTGGCTGGAGATCAGCATCTCGTGAAATTAGAGGGAGAGGACAACCAGCTCGTCTACATTCCTCTTGGTGTAGGAGCCGTAATACCCCCGTGGAACTTTCCGAGTGCCATCATGGCTGGTATGACCAGCGCGGCTTTTGTGAGCGGCAATACTGTTGTGCTCAAACCCGCGAGTACGTCACCTATGATCGCATGGCAATTCATGCGTATCTTAGAAGAGGTCGGCTTACCAGCAGGCGTTGTGAATTTCATGACTGGATCAGGCTCAACCATTGGAGACGCGTTAGTCGAGGATCCACGGGTGCGTTTTATTGCCTTCACAGGCTCTCGCGATGTGGGACTACGTATCAATGAGTTAGCCGCTAAACATAAGAAAGGGCAGCTCTGGCTGAAACGCACCATCTTAGAGATGGGCGGCAAAGACGCTGTTGTCGTAGACGAAACGGCTGACCTCGACGCTGCCGCAGAGGGTATCGTTTCGTCTGCCTTTGGGTTCCAGGGACAGAAGTGTTCTGCGGGTTCCCGAGCGATCATCGTCGAAAAAGTCTATGATCAGGTATTGCAAAAGGTGATCGAAAAGACGAAGAAATTGACAATGGGTGATGTCACCAAACCTGAGACATACATGGGTCCGGTCGTCGATGAAAATGCCATGAAGAAGATCACTGAATATATCGAGGTAGGCAAGCACGAAGGTCGCCTGGTTGCTGGCGGTGGTCATCAAGGCCCAGGCTACTTCATCGAACCAACTGTGATTGCTGATGTAGACCCACATGCGCGTATCGCGCAGGAAGAAATATTCGGACCAGTGTTAGCGGTGATAAAGGCCAGAGACTTCGATGATGCACTGCATATCGCAAACGATACCGAGTATGGATTAACGGGTGCCTTATACTCAAAAGACGAAAAACGCATCGAGCGAGCAAAACAAGAGTATCACGTAGGTAACCTCTATTTCAATCGTAAATCCACGGGCGCGCTCGTGGGCGTGCATCCATTTGGCGGATTCAACATGTCCGGCACCGACTCCAAAGCGGGCGGTAGAGATTACCTGCTGCTGTTCACGCAAGCGAAAGCGATATCAACGAAAAAGGCCTAGAGGGAGTTTTTCCTTTGTCTAACGTTACGCAAATCGGTCCTGGAGCATGGCAAATATCACATCCTTTCCTCGATGAAAATGAGATAGTCGGTTCCTACCTGCTGGCAGGACAAAACGAGCTTGCCATCATCGACCCAGGTCCAGGCAGCATGGTGGAATCGTTGCTTGCTTCAATTCGAGAAGCAGGCTTCGATCCGCAAGAAGTGACACACATTCTTGCAACACATATCCACCTCGATCACGCTGGATCAGTGGGCACGCTTGTCCGAGAACTACCTAAAGCACAGGTCTTCGCGCACAAAAAAGGCGCGCCGCACCTGCTTGACACCTCAAAGGTAGTTGCCAGCGCCTCGCGTATATATGGTGAAAGCATGAATCTACTCTGGGGAGAGATCGAATCGACTCCCCAGGAGCGTTTAACGATCATCGAGGGAGGCGACATTCTCAACATTGCAGGCCGCCGCCTGGAAGTGCATTACACTCCCGGACACGCTGTACACCATGTTATCTTCTTTGATGCGCACTCTGGCGAGCTATTCGCAGGAGACGTAGCAGGTGTGCGGTTGCAAGATGTCGATTATGTTCGTCCACCCACACCACCACCCGATATTGACCTCGAAGCCTGGTCGGATAGTATCAGACTCGTGAAGAGCTTGCGACCCGATGTGCTCTATATCGGGCATTTTGGAGCGATAAAGAACATTCCCGAGCATTTCGATCGTTTACTTGGAAAGCTTTATGCATGGGGTGAATTCGTACTGGTAGCAATGCGCGACGGGAAAGACGAGGATGAGATCGTTTCAATGCTGGAAGAGCATACGAAGCCTGAACTGCTGCGAGTGGCGCCCGATGCTCATGCAATAGCACGCTATGAAATTGCATCAAATTACCAGATGACAGTACAGGGTTATATGCGTTATTGGCGCAAAAAACACCTTGAAAGATTATAGGTAACAAATAAAGGGAGTGCAGAGGGCACAGAGTCTGGGGGACTCGGCACGTAGCCTTTTGCCGAGGTTTGGGGTGTCCCCAAAAAACTCTTTTTTCCCCTTTTTGCCGCCGTAGGCGGCCAGTTAGTCAAGGAAAGTAATGAATTCCCTTTCCTTGACTAGTTCTCAATCAAGCGCAGTGTCATATGCTCCTGGTCAAAATAGCGATCGTGCAACTTCAACGCGTGACGTTCCAACCCATACGTCTCAAAGCCCATCGAAACAAAGAGTTTTCGGGCTTCTTTACTGGTAAGCACCACTGCCAGGTTGATCTGTTCGAGACCAGGCAACGTCCTTGCATAAGCAATTGCGACCTCAACCAGAGCTTTGCCTACCCCTTTTCCACGTAACTCCTGCGGGACATACATACCCCAGATAACACCTTTATGGCGTTTTTTAACCTCTTCCTCGCGTTGGAAACTAGCGATACCAACAATAGTGTTCCCTTCGAAGGCACCGAAAGTCGCATCATCTGGGGCAGCTTCACTTTTTCGAAGCCCCTGCGTAACACCAGCAATGCCCCGTTCAAGTATCTCTTCGTAGGATGCGCCAAAAGACTCTGGATTATCGCGTAATGCCCTCAATCGAATGTTCCAAAATGCCTCGGCGTCAGCCTCTGTCAATCTCCGTACTTCCATATGTTTCCTCCTCTACACCTTTCACTAATTACGAAAACCATGAATATCTTCATGTATCATCCTATCCCTTCAAAATGCGAGCGTCAAGAACGTTCACATCACGGTTCAATCTCAAAATCATCCTTCTCTTCATCCAACGGCACGATCTCAACTTCAGGCATAGGCTCATATTTCGATTCATCAAAAGGAGGCATTATCGGTTCTGGAACACCAAGTGCAGCTAAATGCGCCTTCGCCTTCTGCAATCCCCAGTGATAGGCGAAAGGTGGACCATCACACCATGCCAGTCGATAGGCTTGTGTGGCCGCTTTGACCGCTGCCTCATGATTTCCTGCATCGCATTCGATCTGTGCCAGGACATTATAGGCATCAGCATGAAAAAGTTTGAACGGACCACGCTCTGCTGGCTCCCATACATCGTCAAGTAACTCGCGTGCAGCATTGAGATCCCCTTGTCGCCGTCGTATCTCAACTAGTCCTATCAATGCAGGGATTTCTTCCTCCACAATGTTTACCGCTCGGGCTCGTGCCAAGGCGTGGTGCAAACACTCTTCCGCTGTTGTGAGATCGCCCAGACCGAGAGCTGCTTCACCTTGGAGCCGCACTGCAACTATTATCCGCCTCTCAAAACGATATTGTTGAAAGTATGTCATTGCCTTATTGGTCAACGATTGAGCGTCAGCATACTCTCCAAACCAGATAGCGCGCATTGCTTGGTAATCGTAGGCTTCGTATGCAGTGCTTTGGTATGCCAACACAAGTGATCGATCTAACGCTTTTGCGCTTTCCATTTGTACTCCACATGCTGCCAAAGCAACTCCCAAACAGTTAAGAGCCCGTGACTCTTCTGCTTGGGCATTCACCTGCCGAGCAATAAGCAGCGCCCGTCTTGCGACAGCCTCTGACTCGCGCAAGGCTCCGGAGAAACGCAGCACATCAGATAGATTGATCTGA
>DATMNR010000088.1:0-8376 GCA_035568795.1 Ktedonobacteraceae bacterium | reverse complement strand
AGATAACCAAGGATAGAAACGGGCTGATACTCATGCTCGTGGTTCCCCTGGTACTCATCTCAATCGTCGGTCTTGCCTTTGGCAGTTTCTATGGCGATGGCAGCAGCCAGATTCACATCACGGTTGCGTTGAATAATCAGGAGACAGCGCAAGATGCTTTCATTGGCAAGACCATCGCCAGTGCCCTCAAGATCACTACCAGCCAGCTTGCCATCACCGTAAACGCGTATCGTAATCCAGCTCAAGTGATAGAACAGGTCTCAGCCTCAAATGATGCAGCCAATGTGGGTATTGTGATCCCTTCGGGAGCCAGTCAGACGTTGATCAACGACATGCAACAGAAAGTCACTCCGAAGAATCTGGTGCAGTTGTATGCATTGCCGAACACCAATGACCTGCGTATCACTGTCGTACAAACAATTGTGCAGTCGATACTTTCGGGCAGCGTGGGCGTCAGTCAGGTGTATCAGGTCTGTCAGCAACCAGGTAACCACTGTGCTCAAAATACCGTAGATCCTGCCGCTATTCGCGCAGCGGTTGCAAAGGCCACTGTTGAGGCTGACCAGGCCATCCAGACATTGACCGCTGGCCATGTCGTCACGATCGGGCCATTTGACCAGGCCCTTCCCGGCTATGCCATCTTCTTCGCGCTCTTTGGCCTCAATGCGGTAGCAGCAACGATCTTGCAAGAGAAGGAAGATGGAACCTTCCGCCGCTTATTGATTGCCCCCATCCGGAAATACGCCCTGCTGGGCGGCAAAATGCTCGCGCAATTTATCGTGACGATGGCGCAACTGTCCATCATCTTTCTCGTCGGCTCCTTCGTTTTCAAGGTGCAAATGCATGACTGGCTGACGGTGAGCCTGCTGTTGATGAGCACCAGCTTCGCCGCGACAGGTCTTGGTATGCTGCTGGTTTCATTGGTCAGGACACGCGCTCAGATCACCCCGGTGGTGAGCCTGGTCGTTCTCGTCACCTCAGCCATTGGTGGCGCATGGTGGCCGCTCTTTCTGGAGCCCACGTGGTTACAGCACCTGGCTAAAATCGGCATCACAGCCTGGGCAATGGAGGGGTTGAATGGCTCAATGATTCTCGGAAAAGGCTTTATGGATATCCTCCCGGATATCCTGGGCTTGCTGGCTTATGGCCTGATCTGCCTCATGCTTGCCTTACGGCTCTTCCGCTTCCAGCAAAAGACAGCAGTTGTGAAATGATGTTGATCGGATGATGAACCTATCCTGCACAGCTGTACCGCTGCGCAGGACAAAGTGTGGCCAGTTGCACAAGAGTCGTTGACAGACGTCGCTTCATCTAGCCATAATACAACAAGTGAGCACACGCTATCTTAGGGAAAGGACTATCCATGACCGACTCAATCCGTATCTTGCTCTGCGAGGACCAGACCCTCATGCGTCAGGGACTGCACACCATCCTTGAACTTGAGCCGGGTTTTCAAGTCGTAGGCGAGGCCGCTGATGGCGAAGAGGCGGTGAGCCAGTATAACACGCTCCGCACCCTGGGCAACGGTCCTGATATTGTGCTCATGGATATTCAAATGCCGCGTATGAACGGTGTGCAAGCGACTGCTGTGCTCACAACCAGCGACTCTGCTGCACGTGTTATTATCCTCACCACCTTCGACTACGAAGAGTATGTGTTTGATGCCATCAAGGCCGGTGCCATGGGGTATCTCCTCAAAGATGTCCCCGCTGATGAACTGCTGGCAACAATTCGCCAGGTGTATGCAGGTGAGCCCTCCATTCAGCCCAAGATTGCTAACAGACTCCTCATCGAATTTGGACGGAAAGCTCGTACTACTGCTGGGACACCCAGCTCTCCACCTCAAGAGGAGCTGAGTCCACGGGAGGTCGAGATCCTCAAGCTGCTCACGGAAGGAGCAAGTAATCGCAAGATTGCCGAGAAACTCGTTCTTGCTGAGGGGACAGACAAAAACCATGTATCGAACATCCTGAGCAAGCTCCATACTGAGAACCGCACCCAGGCAGTCTACCTGGCACGTGAGCGCAAGCTGCTCTAAAGAAGGGAGAAAGCATGTCAGCACATTTCGATGTGGAGAAAGATAACGCACACTTCTTTCGCATCTTCAGACGTGTGATCACAATGTTTACTATCCTTATAGGTATCTATCTCACCGCATCGACCTACGCTATCTTGATAAACAACCCCTCTTATATGCATGATTGGCGCGGGGTAACTTGTATTGGGCTTACCGTTCTTGCTTTCCTGATTTATGTCGTCCAGTTCCGCATGAGCCTGAAGATGGACTGGCCTGCGCCATTGCGTTACGCTGTGGGCCTCTGGGTCAGTTTATATCTTATCTTGATGCTGCTTACACTCATCAATAAGTCCTTCGTCTGGGATTTCTATGTTGTGTATGCAATCAGCTTTGGCCTGTTTGGGGGAGTTCGCCTGTTGCTTGCCGTGAGTAGTATGGCTCTCACAATGTTTGCTTTCCAGGGCTTGCTGATCTGGCCGCCGACTGGCGCTGCGCTTGTGGGCATCGCCAGTCAAACCTTGACGCTCTTCAGCATCACAGGTTTTAACATGCTGTTCCAGCGTTTGATAGGAGAGCGATTTGAGCGAAATGAACTTTTTAAGAAACTGGCTCAGGCTAATAGCGAGCTCGAGGAAACGCATCGCCAACTCGCGCAATCTGTGGCTCAGGAGCAGGAACTTGCGGTCTTGCGTGAGCGAACCAGGCTGGCACGCGAGATGCACGACACCATCGGACAAGCTCTGGTCCTTATCTCCGTCAAGCTTGAAGCGGCCCAGCGGCTGCGCGAACGTGATCCTGAGCGTTGTGATAGAGAACTAGAATCCACCAAAGAGATTGCACGTGAAACGATGACTGTTTTACGAGCCTCAATAGCCGACCTGCGCTCTCCGGCATTGGAACGCGAACCTATCAACCACGCGCTTAGCCGTTCTGCCAGGGAACTGACACAGCGTACCGGTCTGCGCGTCACCTACACTCTGCAGGCAGATATCGACCTGCTTCCCGAATCCGTCGAAGAAACTCTCTGGAAAGTGAGTCAGGAGGCATTTACCAATATCGAAAAACATGCCCATGCAAGCCACGTGCAAGTGCGTATCAGTTGGCAGGATGAGAAGCTGCTCATGCTCATCCACGATGATGGCATCGGCTTACCCCAGCAGTTGTGCCAGCCTCAGAAAGATAACAGTCTTGAGGATAGCAGCCCAGAAGGTCACTATGGACTGCGTGGAATGTTTGAACGTGTAGAAGCCATAGGGGGTCATCTTACGCTGCACTCCGGCAAAGAGCAGGGAACAACCATTGAAGTTGAACTACCACTTGCATATAGTGAACCGCTGGAAAGCGGCACTCTTCTGCTCAAGAAAACGAAAGACGAATGAAAGGGTAGCATGATACATCTCGGCACATCTCTGGATCTGCTTGTTAATAGGAATTAAAACTTGTGGGCTTTTTCATCGTAAAATCGAATTGCAGCTTCTGTCTCAATTGTGAGTAACATCACGCTCTTTAGGTAAGTTTGCTCATACCTTTACACCTCAAAAGAAGCTACGATAAGAACGTTCTCGAAGATCTGTGTAGAAGAAGGAAGTTCACACATGCAGTCACAGTATGGTTCCCCATCTCTAGCAGCAGCACCCGCTCTGGAGTACATGGGCGTTTCAACACCATTTACTATGAAGGAAACTATTGTTGTGTTTGTGAAGTATGCTATTGCAAACGTTTCTGCTTAACCTACCTGTACGCACGTATTGATGTGTTCTCTGGATTCAATTATAATGAGGAGGCTGACAAGCACGAAAAAAAAGGCACAACAAAACTGCGCACCTGTGAGGAGGTGCACCTATGTCCGATAATGGAGAACTCGAAGGGCAGCAACTCGGCAACTATCGCCTTAGAGAGCTTTTAGGGCGAGGGAATTTTGCCGATGTATACTTGGGGCAGCATATTCATCTGAACACCCAGGCTGCCATTAAAGTGTTGCATGGACGACTTACTGATAACGACCTGACAAACTTCATTCACGAAGCACGTGTCATTGCGCACTTGCGGCATCCGCATATTGTTCAGATATTTGATTTTGGCGTAGAGGATGGCACTCCTTTCCTAGTTATGGAATACGCGCCGAATGGCAACTTGCGCCAGCGCCACCAACGGGGAACGCGTCTCGCGCTCGAAACCATTCTGCCCTATGTGCGACAAATCGCTGATGCCTTACAATTCGCGCACGATCAAAGGCTCGTACACCGCGACATCAAACCAGAGAATATGTTGCTAGGTCGCAACAACGAAGTGTTGTTAAGCGATTTCGGTATCGCCACTATGTACTCCACGATGCGCTCTCATTCTGGCCCACAGCAAGACACAGCCGGGACGGTTCCCTATATGGCGCCGGAGCAACTCAAGGCCAATGCTTTACCGGCCAGCGATCAATACGCACTGGCCATCATGATCTATGAATGGCTGTGCGGAGAACGCCCATTTAACGGCACATTGCCTGAAATCGCCATCAAACATGCGCTTGTCCCTCCTCCTTCTTTACGCGAAAGGGTTACGACCATCTCACCCATCGTCGAGCAGATCATATTAAAAGCATTGGCAAAGAACCCGCAACAGCGTTTTGAGTATATGCGGGACTTTGCTCAGGCTCTCGAGGAAGCGAGCATGGCAGAATCGCACGAACATCACACGCTTCCACTGAAGAACGCCCTTGCCTCTTTCAGTAATCTGCCCGCCCAGCTTACCTCTTTCATCGGGCGAGAGCCGGAAGTGATGGCCCTCTGTACCCTCCTACAACGAAAGGATGTGCGCCTTGTTACTCTCACAGGCACCGGCGGCATCGGTAAGACACGGCTAAGCATTCAAGTTGGTAGCGAATTACTGCACTTCTTCCTCGAAGGGGTCTATTTTGTACCCCTGGCCTCAATCAATGATCCCACGCTGGTTATTACCACTATTGCTCATACGCTCGGTCTGCAGCATAGATACGCTGAAAGACAACAGCCACTTGCAGAACATATGGAATATCTGAAAACCTTTCTGCGAGAGAAGCAATGCCTGCTACTGCTTGACAACTTTGAGCAGGTAGTTCTCGCTGCCCCTGATATCGCTGAACTGCTTGCCGCCTGCCCGCATTTGAAAATACTTGTTACCAGCCGCGCGAGCCTCCATCTTTCAGGCGAACATGAATTTCCACTTCTACCCCTCGCCCTGCCTGATGGCACGTCGCCATTGCCCATTCATGAACTCACGCAATACGCGGCTATCGCGCTCTTTCTGCAAAGAGCAATGGCTATCAAACCCGACTTCGATGTCACTACTGCTAATGTACAAACAATCGCCACGATTTGCCACCGCCTGGATGGTTTGCCACTGGCGATTGAGCTGGCAGCAGCTCGTATCAAACTGCTGCCACCACAAGCGCTTCTCCAACGCTTGATCCACCCATTGAATGTTTTAACCGGTGGCAGGCAGAACGCACCTGAGCGTCATCAGACCTTGCGCAATACAATCGCATGGAGCTACCACCTGCTCAATGCTATTGAACAACAACTCTTCCGACGTATCTCCGTTTTCGTTGGCAGCTGTTCATTAGAGGCGATTGAAGCGCTATACAGCAGCTATCCCGATAGCACCATACTGGTATTGGATGGAGTATCCTCCCTGATCGACAAGAGCCTGCTGAGACAAATCGAGCAAGGAGACGAACCACGCATCGTCATGTTAGAAACTATCCGCGAATATGCACTGGAAATGCTCGATGCTACTGGAGAAGAAAACTTAAGCCGTCATGCCCACGCTGTCTATTACATGACGCTGGCCGAAGAATCGGAACGGGAGTTGGTCGGCCCTCAACAGGCTTCATGGTTAGAACGGCTGGAACTGGAGCATGATAACCTGCGAGCAGCTTTGCTTTGGTCGTTACAGCAGGATGAGACGACAAACGAAACACAGCGTCGCGTGGAGATTGCTCTGCGCCTGGCAGGAGCATTGCGCCGGTTCTGGCAAATGCATGGACACCTGAACGAAGGACAGACCTTGACTGAAAAAGCGCTCGCTGCAAGCGAGGGCATTCTGGTATCCGCGCAGGCACGGGCCAAAGCGCTGATTGCCGCTGGAACGTTGGCCTCCATCCAAAATGATTATGACCGAACCGAAGCTTACTGCCGTGAAAGTCTGCTCTTGTTCCGGGAGCTGGGAGATCAGCAGGGCATGGCCCTCTCACTCTTCCTTTTGAGTGTCGTTCCCATGATGAAGGGTGATAATGTAGCAGCGCGTACACAGACGGAAGAAGCCTTGACCCTCTTTCGAGAGATGGACGACCAGGAGCGCGTTGCCTGGTCGCTCTCCACCTTAGGTTTGTTGGATACTCACGAAGAGAAATATGCCAGTTCTCGTGCCCATTACGAGGAAAGTCTGGCAATACACAGAAAGCTCAGCAACAAACGTGGTATTGCCGCTACACTTTTGCGCCTGGCACAACTCCTTTTTGTTTCGCTAGGCGACCAGACATTGCTGAGTTCTTTGCTAGATGAGGGTCTGGCGCTCAACAAAGAATTGGGCGAGAGAGAGGGCATAGCGAATGTATATTCTCTTTCTGCGCAGCTAGCTTTCAGACAGGGCGATATTTCTAGCGCCCGAATGCAAATCGAAATGAGTATTCTACTGTACAGGGAGATAGGACAACGTAGGGCGCTGGCCGAGTCGCTGGCAATCCTGGCCAGGATTGCCCTCTCACAAGGAGAGAGGACGGAAGCGCGCGTTCTCTACGACGAGAGCTGGGAGATTGCTAGAGAATTGAACCACATGTGGTTGATTGCTGTGTGTCTGGAAGGACGGGCAAGTATAACTGCCGAGGAAGGTCAGCTTGTCTGGGCAGCACAACTCTGGGGAGCAGCGGACGCTCTGCGTGAAAGCATTCGGGTACCCATCCCTCTCCATGAACGTGCAGACAACGAGCGCTCAATCGCCACCGCAAGAACTCGCCTGGGTGAGCAAAACTTTGCAGCCGCGTGGGAAGCAGGACGCGTCATGACACCCGATCAGGTTATTACCTCGCAGGGCAATGAGATAGGTACGCCCATGGCTGCTCCTGCCAACACTTCATCGTCAACGCACCCAACTGCATCAACGTATCCTGCCGGGCTGACTGCGCGGGAAGTAGAAGTGTTACGACTGGTGGCCAGAGGATTGACTAGCGGCGAGATCGCTCTGGAGCTAAAGATAAGCGAAAAAACGGTTGCCCATCACCTCACTCACATTTTCAACAAAACGAGCAGCGATAATCGCGCAGCCGCAGCAGCCTATGCTATCCGCCACGGGCTGGCCTGAGCACGCTATAGGTATTTCTTCGCATAGCAGTTGATTCCAAAATCATAAAATTTCTTCCCACATGCGAACTTCTCCCGATGATTTGCGCATCTCCTTTCGGGTACACTTCTCTTATTCTATAGTTCTAGCCAATGTCATAAGAGATAGAAACACATGCTAACATATGCAACGCAACAATGCGACAAGCCTGGTATGCAGGAGTTCCAGGCATTCTATGAGAACAACCTTGTCAGAGTATATCGTTTTGTCTTTAAAAGTCTGAAGAATCGGGAAGAGGCTGAAGATCTGACATCACAGATATTTCTGAAAGCCCTGCGCTACCTCGACCCCGAACGCAACGCTCAGAGTGCTCGTAGCTGGCTCTTCAAGATTGCGCACACCACAATTGCTGATTACTGGCGTATCCACTATCGAACGTTGACCAGTTCATTAGATGTGCGAATGGAAGCCGGGTGGGAAGGTCCCACTGGAGAAGAAATTCTGGAGACAAACGAACGAGCTGCAGAGCAGGTATACAATCTTCTCCAGGAATTACCTGAACGGTATCGAGAGGTGTTAAGCTATCGTTTCCTGCTCAACCTTTCTATTCGCGAAACTGCCGAAACAATGGATGTCTCAGAAGCTAATGTAAAAATCTTGCAATTTCGTGCCATCAAGCGCGCCATCAACCTGGCAAATAGTATCACCAAAGTGTGAGTCGTTTCACTCGATGATGTACTTATCTGATCATGATTAGATGTTAAGAATCAGTCAATGGATTAGTACTATGTCACGATAACTCAAAAATGAATGAATAAATAGATGCAAAAACCCATGAAAGAAAACATCTTGATCAACACACAAGGAGAAATTGAATGGACATTATGATCATAATGATTACGCAAATAGCACTTGCTCTAGCAGCCCTCCGTTGGGGAGTCACTAGCACTGACGGCATAAACAGTCCAGAGTGGGAACGCCGACAAAGCTGGTATGGCTTTCACAGCAGGGAGGGCGCATGACCACGCATCCTTTAACGCTCCATGAACCTA
>DATMNR010000087.1:0-2578 GCA_035568795.1 Ktedonobacteraceae bacterium | reverse complement strand
CGGGCTCCTTGATCAAGTCGTCAATGGTATTGGCTCAGACAATGACGTAAACTTGCCTGCGGACGCGGGGTAAGACCAAAAAGGCTTCGGCCTTGAGGCTCCTACGGATGAAACAGGAACAACGAAAGCTGTAGGAAAACTCTGCGTGCATATGTTTTCCTACAGTAATCGGAGCAGAGTATTGAATCCCGTTATGAGAGAGAGTGCAAAGAAGTGCAGGGTTACAGAGTAGATTTTATCATGTATGAACAAGCAACACTTAGACCTATTGGTTTGACTGAACTTCGAAATATCAGCTATAAAAATGGAACTGCAGATTATGGTATTCTGATTGGTGAGAAAGATTGTTGGGATAAGGGCTTTGGCACAGAGACCACAATATTGATGCTTGACTACGGGTTTACAATACTAGGCCTGCACAACATAATGCTCGACACATATAGTTACAATGAAAGGGCTATTCGAGCATATCAACGTGCAGGATTTCGTATCGTAGGCCGTCGACGCGAGGCAAATCGCTGGGGCGATAAATTGTACGATCAGGTCCTAATGGATTGTGTGTCGAGGGAGTTCCATAATCCAATCAAGCCTATACTGGAGTTACCTTAAATGAGCACACCCATCTATTCTGACAAAGATGCTGATCTTGCTATTCTTCAGACAAGGCGTTTAGCGTTCATTGGTTATGGCAACCAGGGCGCTGCACAGTCACAAAACTTGCGAGATAGCGGTGTCACAGAGATACTCATCGGCAATCGCGACGATGCCTATAAGGAGGCAGCTATTTCTGATGGCTTTCAAGTCGCGTCTATTGCTGAAGCTGCAGCCTGGGGAGATGTAGTATTTCTGCTCATTCCAGATGAAGTGCAACCTCAGGTGTTTCGTGAACAAATAGGTCCTCATCTAAAAACAGGTGCAACTTTGGTTGTTGCTTCTGGATACAATGTGGCATTCCAGCTCTTTGATTTGCCCAACTCCATCGACGTAATAATGGTAGCGCCACGTATGATAGGTTCTGGCGTGCGCCAACGATACCTGAGTGGAGAACCGTATCCTTGCTTTATTTCAGTGGAACGAGATACGAGCGGCAATGCTTTGAAATTAGGCCTATCAATCGGGCACGGCATTGGTGCGACTCGTGGCGCTATACTCTCTTCAGCAAGAGAAGAGGCTGCGCTTGATCTCTTTAGCGAACAAGCCATATGGCCATTTATCATGGCAGCTTTTAGGACTGCTTATAAAGTGCTGCACGAAGCAGGGTTTAGCGATGAAGCTATCCTTAACGAAATGTACCTTTCAAAGGAACCTGCTGAAGTTTTCGATCGTATTGCTGACCAGGGCCTTTTCGAACAGCTCACGCTCCACTCTCATACCAGCCAGTATGGACAACTACGCGCCTTACTTGCTGAAGACGGTTCCTGGCTGTATGAAAAGTTCAAACGAGTGTTGGAGGATGATATTTTATCGGGTCGTTTTGCGCATGATTGGTCTGATGTTCAGGCTAAAGGGATGGAACACCTGGAACAAATGCGTGCTACTGCACTGGCAAGTGATCTGGCGAAAGCAGACAAAAGAGTGCGTCTAGAGAAAGAATAGTATTTACAGAGCTATCCCTACAAGCTCAGTTATACTTTCTACACTTTCCTGTTGCATGAATTTCTCAATACCATCTACAATCTCGACACCAGCACGTGGATTGGTAAAATTGACCGTGCCTATCTGTATAGCCGAAGCACCAGCCATGAGGAATTCTAGTGCATCGTTTGCATTGGAGATGCCCCCGATACCGATAACAGGAACACGAGGATAGGTTAAGAGTAATTCACGCGCTACTTCATAAACCATACGCAATGCCATTGGTTTTATTGCAGGGCCAGACAACCCGCCAGTCACGTTAGCCAATGTTGGGCGACGCTCGCTTATATCAATACCCATACCTGTGATGGTATTGATAAGTGAGACTGCGTCAGCACCAGATGAAGCAGCAGCTAATGCAGTTGGCCGCACATCTCCACTATTGGGTGAGAGCTTAACGATAAGCGGCAATGTTGTTGCTCGGCGTACTACTGATGTAACTTCAGCAACCTTCTCTGCATCTGCACCAAAAACTGCTCCACCAGCAAGTATATTTGGACAAGATACGTTCACTTCGATGGCCGCCACTCCATCGACTCCTTCGAGTAGTGTGGCAAGTTCGACAAACTCTTCGATAGTCTCGCCAGCGATGTTGACGATGACCGGAGTCTGCCATGTTGCCCAGATTGGAGCATACTGTTCGATAACTGTATGTATGCCTGGATTCTGCAAACCGATAGCATTCAACATGCCAGAAGCTGTTGCCATAGTTCGAGGTTGTTCATTACCTCTGCGAGGACGCAGTGTCGTACCTTTGCAGGTGATTGCCCCTAAGTTATGCACTTCAGTGATCTTTGCATCGTCCATACCGTAGCCGAAAGTGCCTGACGCTATCACGACTGGATTTCGCAGCAACAGGCCTCTCCTGTGACATGGTGCGAGTTGTGTTTGTAGATTCATCATTTGATTCGTGCCTCATTGATGCGATTACGCAATTTTCGCG
>DATMNR010000086.1:0-4797 GCA_035568795.1 Ktedonobacteraceae bacterium | reverse complement strand
ACAGGAACAGCGCCTCTTCCGGCGTCTCTCCGTTTTCACCGGGAACTGTCCGCTGGCGGCAGTCGAGGCGCTTTACGTTGCACTCGGCGACGGAGAGGCATCCGTCCTGGATGGCGTGGCATCGCTTCTCGACAAGAGCCTGCTGCAACGGCGTGAGCGGAAAGGCGAAGAACTACGGCTAAGGCTCCTGGAGACGGTCCGCGAGTACGGGCTGGAGGTGCTTGCTGCAAGTGGGGAGATGGAGGCGACGCAGCATGCGCATGCGGCCTATTATCTGCGAATGGCAGAAGAGGCTGAGCGAGAGCTTGAAGGTCCACAGCAAGTCGTATGGTTGGAGCGGCTAGAAAATGACTTCGACAATCTACGTGCAGCCATGCGGTGGTCGTTGGAGCAAGCGAGAGCGGAGGAGGCTGAGAACAGTACCGGGACTGGAGGGGAGTTGGCCCTGCGCTTCGGTGGGGCATTGCAGCAGTTCTGGATCATACGCGGCCATGTGACTGAAGGACGAACCTTTCTGGAGGAGGCGCTGGCGAGCAGCAAGACAATCAAGACACCTGGACGCGCAAAAGCGCTCAAGGCAGTGGCAAGGCTGGCTCTCGTGCAGGGAGACTATCAGCGGGGAGAGGTGCAATGCGAGGAGAGTTTGGCGCTCTTCAGGGAACTCGGAGACATCAAAGGCGAGGCATTCTCCCTCTATCTACTGGGGATTGTTGCCTCGAGGAAGGGCAATAGTGCCACTGCACGCGAGCTATCTGAGGAAGCGCTGTTACTCTCCAAATCGGCGAATGACAGGCAACTCGTCGCCTCCTCGCTCTTCCAGCTGGCTCATATAGCTAGCCATCAAGGCAAATACACAAGTGCGCGTGATCTGTTCGCAGAGAACCTTGCCCTGAATAGAGAGTTGGGGAACAAGAGGGGCATCGTCCAATCGCTCTTCTCCCTGGCACAGGTGCTCGTGGTTTCTCAGATTGACCATGAGACCGTACCTGAACTGCTTGAGGAAGGTCTGGCGCTCTCAAGGGAGTTGGGTTTCAAGGAAGGGATTGCCACATGGTTGAGCCTTTCTGGACAAGTCACACTCGCTTCGGGAGATGCTCTTGCAGCGCGATCACTGATCGAGGAAAGCCTGGCTCTCTTTAAAGAAATCGGGCACCGGCACGGTACTGCTGCATCACTCGCCCTTTTAGCCAGGGTGGCTGCTCACCAGGGCGAGTTCACAGCAGCAGGTGCTCTCTACGAAGAGAGCCTGGCGATTACAAGGGAGATAGGTGATCAGTTGAACGCGGCCTCCTGCCTCGAGGGGATGGCGGGAGTGGCTGTCGCACAGGGGAATCCCGCCTGGGCGGCACGCCTCCTGGGCACTGCCGAGGCTCTGCGTGATACCATTGGTACGGCTATCCCACCGTCCGAACGTCCCCTCTATGAGCGCCTGGTTGCCGCTACACGCGCTCAGCTTGGTGAGAGGACCTGCACGCTAGCCTGGATCGAAGGGCGTAGCATGACCCCGGAGCAGGCTGTAGCATCACAATGGCTGGCGATGCTGTCTACGCCTACTTTGAAGGGGCAACCATCGATGACCGATGCGAAGCCATCACCTCGTTATCCGGCTGGTTTGACGGCCCGCGAAGTGGAGGTGTTGCGCCTGGTAGCACGTGGACTGACCGACGGCCAGGTGGCTGAGCAACTGGTAATCAGCCCCCGCACAGTCAACACGCATCTTACCTCCATCTACAACAAGCTTGGCGTCGATTCACGTACAGCGGCCACGCGTTTCGCTGTGGAACACCGACTCGTTTAACCTGGCGTTCTAGTATTTTCAACGCAACCTCCCTCTATGTCGGATCCGTCCGCTTCGGATACTTTTCCGCACTGATCCCTCTCCTTGTACCATACGTCTATCTCCTATTCCCCTCTACGTAGTTTCACATCGTTCCTACGTACTCGTTTGCTTTCAGAAATACGTTATCGCCCACGTTATTTTACGGATACACGCTAGCTTCCAGCAGGATAGACTTCCTACAGCGAATGGTTCAACTGTGAACCATTCGCTCGAGATCGGTTCCTACTGATCTGACCGCTTTCATATGAAGAGTAGAAAAACGAGGATGCAAGGGGCAGCAGCCCCTTGACTGCCGTCTGGGGCTGTGCCCCAGGTTCCCCTTCCTCCGCCGCCTCAGGCGGCGAGTTGTCACATGAAGGTGGTCAGACCACAAGGGAGAAGGCGCATCACAGAGAGCATAGGTAATCTCGGCGCGAGGAGAATACGTATAATGCAGAACTATTACCTCCAGGAGAAGTTAGCTGAAGGACATCGTCAGGACCTCCTTCGTGAAGCAGCACAGCAGCGCATGGTTGCGCATGTACCTGAGCAGCCGAACAGTTTGACACAACGTAGTCTTGGAAAGTTGGGCCAGTACCTCCTGATGTTCGGTACACGTTTGAAAGAGCTTAAGCCCAACAGCGAACATGCAATGCAACAGTTGTAGTAGAGCAAGCGGCCGCAAAATTGTATCGAGGAGATGAGCAATGAATTCTTCACCATCGTCACAGAGTTTACCTTTAAGTATTATAAGCACTGCTGAGCTTTTTGACCATTGTGTGAATGAGATCGTCCTCTACCATCGAGGAGAGGTCCAGGGTGATACGTATTGCGTTGAACTACTTCGCCGCGCTACCTTGCAAAATAACCAGGATGCCTGGCAAGCCGTGCAGCAGTGCCTTAGTGAGACAGTGCGTGGATGGCTTGATTGTCATCCTCATAGAGAAATTGCGTGTAGCTTGTACAAGGAAGAACACTACGTGACTCAGGCTTTTGAACGGTTCTACCAGGCGACTGTGCATCAGCAGATAGTATTCAGCACACTGGCTGATGTGTTGCTTTCCTTGCGTACGTACCTCAATAGCGCCTTACTCGATGCTTTGCGAGTCTCCTCGCGATCACATAAGATCATGTTACCGGAGCGCATTGAGGCAAATGAGTCAGTTGTAAGCGGCTTTAAGCAGAGCGAAGCATGGGAAATGCTCAGAAACATGCTTCCCAACGTGCGTGAACAGCGTTTGGTCTATCTGCTCTTTCACTGCGGTCTCAAACCAAAGGACATTGTCCATACCTATCCACAAGAGTTTCAAGACGTGGCGGAAATCTCTTGTCTGCGCCTCACGCTCATCAAGCGCTTGCTTGACCGTGAGGATCAACTCGATGTCTAAATTTGAATGCTCTCTCTTTTAAGATCAGGTCCAGATTTGTCATCCTGAGCGTCAGCGAAGGATCTCACTGCCCATCGTGCGAGACCCTTCGCTTCATTCAGGGTGACACAGTATAACCGTTCAAACTGTCAAGAACTATTCTTTCTAATTGAACCCTGCTTATCAGAAACAACGGATGTTAACACGTCTTCGACAAACCTGTGAATGTCCCAAGATAGGTATAAAGGCCATTCATAGAGATTGGCTTAGCCTTCCGCGCAAACCAGGAAAACAGAGCTATGTCCTGCAGGTGATCGCTACTAAATCCAGATACCGTAAAGACTACTCCAACCAGGGGATCACCTACTTCAAGCAGGTTGTTGCAACCATACTGTGGAGCAATCGGAGAAATCCAGTTAGGGACAGTATTGTTCGTAAACGGATCATTGAACCATTCAAGCATTTCATGACTGAGCGCGCTAACGTCCACTCCAAACCCTCCCTCAACACCAGGATCAGCCTCGGTAGACCAGATATAGGTTTGCAAACCAGCCGTATCGGTTACGGCATTGTGATATCCTCCAATGCAGCAGTTGCCGAGTGTAGGTGCGCCCTGTGACAGGTAAACATTATGGGTTAGAAAAATTGGCAGCATTTTGGGGGTAAAATTCAACGATGTCAACAATGTTTGGATCTGAGGATCAAACCAATTTATGTTTATAAGCCCGATGGTTTTGCCGCTTGACGAGTCTACCACTGTTTTTCCATCAGCTAATGGTATGGTCAAGGTCACCGTTTGAGCGATCGTGGGGCTTCCAACCAGCACATGATAATTGGGACTTTTGATTGAGACACTGTTCCAGAACTCTGCCCGTTGAATGGCATCGCCATACTGGGTTGTGCCGCTTTTGAATGGGGCATTTTGGAAAAGTGGTGAACTCGTTGTGCTTGACACCTGAGGTGTTCCATCAAAGCTCTTCCCATTAGAAAACTTTAGGAGAAGAGGTACAATCGTTACGGGAACAGTCGTGGTTGCAGAACCTTTTGTAGGGTTTGTGCCTACCATGCTATATTTCCATGTCTTCCCCCCTGAGGAGAAGCTTGATGACCAGTGTTTCAGGTTTGAAGTTGCCAGGGCTATATCGGAAAAGTTCCCATGAAAATGAATAGAACGTGGCTTACTTGTGCCACTAGCTATTTGTGATGCATGCGCGGGCGAACCAATCATTGCAAATACTCCGAATGCCAGAATTCCCACAATCATGACACTCAAAACTGCTAATAGCCGCGCGAGGAACTTTGAATGAATCATCAAGGTTTTATCCTTTCATGGGCAGTTAAAAATAAACTTGCTGCCGATGGCATAAGGTATATGGTATACACTGTGTCAATTATGCAGGAGAGATTGTCGACTTGGAAGAGTAGAGCGGTTAAGATGTGGTTAAGATATGGTAAGGATTGATGCTGATTCACAATATAAACGAGACTTCAGTAGGGGCCGATTATGGCTTTTAACACAATAAACAGGTAATAAGCATAGGCTCTTATGCTCAAAACATTACCGGATTATTTAGGTAACGTTCATAATCGGCGATGGGCGCGATAAATCGG
>DATMNR010000085.1:0-3551 GCA_035568795.1 Ktedonobacteraceae bacterium | reverse complement strand
GTAGCTAACCCATCCATCCCATCTATCCAGTTCACAGTATTCATCATCCCAACAGTCCAAAACCAGGTTAGCAAAATGGCAGGAATCGCGGCAAGAGCAATGTCGCTGTTGTGAACAACTAGAAATAGCGTAGGTTCGCGATACCACGGCAAGTTTGCAGTGATATGATCAACGCCAAAGGGGTTATTAAAGGTGAAAAGGAGGATACCATGGAACGTTCCATCTATCCATGGACCAAGAATAATAACAACCGCCATCGTCTGAGCTATGAGTTTAGGCCAGGGACCAAGTCCTAATATATCATCATATGCGTGCACAAGTACAAGCAAGGCTCCTGCAACAACCAGTAACCAGTAAATTGTGAGTTCGTTAGCATGTGCATTGAGATTGGGGCCAGGAGTATAAAAAAGCACAGACGCTATGACGAAAGCCAGGTAGATAGCAACACCACCTAAACGGGGAACAGCTTTTGAATGAACTCTGCGCGCAGCCGGTTTATCGAGCCATCCTACCTTGTAACAGAACGCTTTGACAAAAAAGGTGAGTAGAAAGGCGAGTAGAAAGGCTACCCCGCCGCCGATCAACAAAGTGATGGCGTCAGGAAGTTTGATGGGAATAAGTAATAATAGCCGAATATGTCCGAGACCTCGCTCAAGCATTACAAACAACTCTCCCTACTAATGTAGATTAATGCATTCTGTTCCTCTTGTAAAGAGGCTGAAATTGAACTTAGGGCGACGCAAGCGTCCCCACCCAACTCTACACCTCCCCGCCCCTACACGACCTCAAAAACTTACATGAATGCTTTGAATATAGGGTATATGATTAAGAAAACGTGTTTGTCAGTCTCTTTCTACTTTATACGATTTAGAGCGTTACCTGTAACACACGGTTCCAACCAGCTGCATCTTTCGTGAAGGTTAGGATGGCCTGGGGCCGGATTTGCTCTAGTTTTTCAGTAAGTGTTGTGTGTTGGCGATATCCGATTTCTACTAATAAGATTGATCCTTCTTTCAGTTTCTTCGAGTGCTGTAATTCTTGGAAAAAACGGAGCATCAAATCTAACCCGAGAGGTCCACTAAATAACGCGAGATGTGGTTCATAGGCGCGAACGTCGAGAGGAATTTCCTCCAACTCATCTGTTCCAATATAGGGCAGATTGGCCGTGAGCAGATCGACAGGTTCAGGTAAGGGTGCCAAAAGATCACCTTGCAAAAGTCGAACTCGGTCTTCAACATGATGTCGTTGGCAATTAAGGTAAGCCACATCAAGAGCATCAGCCGAGATATCGCTTGCATACAGGTAAGGAAGACGTGGCTCGAAAACAGCTAAGGTCACCGGAATAGCACCACTACCCGTACCGATGTCGGCAACAATTGGTGTGCGTCCAGCGTCAAACATATCCCTACAGGTGTTGAGCGCCGCTTCAACCAGTAATTCTGTTTCCGGGCGGGGAATTAAGACTCGATGGTCGACAAGGAAATCAAGCCCATAAAACTGTTTATGGCCAACGAGATACGCTACTGGTTCACCTCGCGAACGTCGCTCTATGAGAGCCTGGTATTGAAGTTTTTGTTCCGAGGTAAGCACGTGTTCGGGATAAGCATACAAGAAGCTGCGCTCAGTGTGCAGAATATGACTCAACAATACCTGAGCATCAAGCCTGGCATCGGTCTGGTCTGCCTGTGTGAGTGATAGAGTTGCTTGTTCTAATGCCTGGTGGATTGTGGTCATGATTTAAAGTGGCTGGCGTCCAGCAAAACCTGCATCGGGATAGTGCCAGAAGTCGATATGCTCTTCCCCTAAGTGCCAACACAGGTACACTTCACGTCCATTGCGCATGCTGAGGAAATCGATTAATCCAATGGAGGGATCTTTCAATTCACAACCAAAGCTACTTAGTTGATCGATCAATTCTTGCATAGTCTGGATTTGTTCCGTCAGTTCTTTCTGCAGTTTGTTGATCCGTATGTGCAGGTGATGACCGTTACCCATTGCCTGTGCATGAAGAACGCCAAGTTCCTCTTCCTTTTGCTGCATAACTTCGCGGTAATCTTGTATCTGAAGGAGCACAATCGATATTTGAGGCAATAAGGATTCGGCTTCTTCGCGTGTGAAGTAATGAGCCATGCGTTTCCTTCCTTTCAGCGCACTGGCTTAACTTACGTTCGCTAGCAGAATCATAACATGTTCTGCTTTATTTGCATAGTAGGAATTGAATGCGATGCGCAAGGTCTACTCAAAAGTCAATGTGTGTAGGTTTTCTGCGCGCCGCAGTGCGCAAAACCTACATACTCATACAACAAAGGCTTGTTGCGCACAGCAGCGGAACCGATTTGACCATTCCACAAAATCAGCTTTACTATGACCTCGTAGTCAATCGCTGCCAGGCCATGCGTAGCAGCGAGCTAGCGATGTGTGGGTCTTGACTGAGGAGTGTGCGAAGCATATTCAAGTAGCTGCCATCCATGCTGATGATAGGCGTTTCGAGCAACGCCCGTTGGAGTACCTGATTCCCCTTCGGGGTACCAAAGAGGCCAAAGAACGTTGCCTGGTCAGTGTTAGAGCCCAAGCGATCTAATGCCCAGCGCAACCAATCCTCAATCCGAAAGAGCTGTCCTAGCCGCCCAGCATGCAACAAATCGTGCAAGTATGTATCGATAGCCCCTGGTACATGATTGAGAATTTCATTAGCTACCGCCTGCGCTGCCAGTCGACCGCTGATAAGCGCGGGGTAGATACCTCCACCCGTTGCAGCGCCACATAGGCCGGCGGCGTCACCCAACAACAGTGCTCGCCCTTTTGCGTCGTTACGATAGACTCGCTTCAATCTTCCACCAATTGGAATCAAACCACCTTTGCGCAGTATCACTCGCATATGGCTCAAATCCATCGTCTCACCAAAGAGTTTTTGCCCTATCCGAAGAGAGGTGGTCGGATTGAACTTACGTTGATAGCCAGCCACTCCTAAGGCAGCCGTTTCGCCGTGGGGCGCCAGCCAGATGCAATAGCCAGGAGCCAAATCGTGATTCATGATCATGAAGAACTTTTCTTGATCAACAGATACACCATCTACCAGCCACTCTGCGGCTGCTAACAAATGGGTGTTCTGATCAAGATCCATCCGCTGCGCCACTCGTGAACGAGGCCCATCGGCACCAATCAGGAAACGTGCCCGGACGGTCTCATGTATAGCCGGTATAGTTCCAGCAGTCTCGTTCTCGGGAGAGCTGCTAAAAGTGATCTGCATCAATCCATCTTCGTCACAGTATGCATCCTGAAAGGTCGCACCCGCGCGAATAACGGCACCACGCTCCTGGGCTTCCTCAGCCATCCAACGAAGCATACCTGTCACATCTACCATATAATAGCGATAGGCTTTGGAACTAATCTCAAACGGAACTGATTGGTTGGGAGCCAGCAGGCTTAAGCGCCGCACAGAGTTCGTTAGATAGCGTGTAGGCACATCGGTCACATCCAGCACATCGCTAAAAAGAATACCTGTAGTCCGTACCAAATTGCCTATCTCGGCATCTTTTTCAAGAACGAGT
>DATMNR010000084.1:0-7191 GCA_035568795.1 Ktedonobacteraceae bacterium | reverse complement strand
ATTTTCGAAAAGTTTGTACGCGCTTCTCGCTCTTTGACAACCCCGATACGCGGATCAGGCCTGGGCCTTTACATTTGCCGTCGCTATATTGAGGCGATGGGCGGTAGACTCTGGCTTGAACAAAGCATCCCTGGTGAAGGGTCTGTCTTTAGTTTCTATCTTCCCTGCATAGATCCGCCCATTGAAAAGAGTATGGACGATGAATCAGAATAATCAGACTCGCAAGATATTGGTAGTAGACGACGATCCAGTTATCCGCGACATGATGGCAGATATTCTGGAATTCGAAGGATATTCGATCTCGATCGCGCGCAATGGTTCTGAAGCTCTGCAACTGCTACGCGGTGGTGAAGATTATCTGGTTTTTCTCGATATTATGATGCCTGTCATGAGTGGCAGGGAACTATGTGCGCTGATTGAGGCAGATCCACATTTGAGAGAGCGTCATAGAATCATTTTGATGTCCGCAATGGACAACCTCGAAGAGGCTGCTACACTCGAAGTGGATGCGATTTTGCAAAAGCCGTTCGTGGTAGATGATGTGATAGATATACTGGAACCGTATATGCGTTGAGGGGTGCCAAGGGACGGAATCGAACCGACGACACCAGCATTTTCAGTGCTGTGCTCTACCAACTGAGCTACCTTGGCATGTGATTTCTATGCGCCACACTATAACATCCCCCTATTGATCCGTCAATACTTTTTCAGTAGCCTTTTTCTCCTATGTCTCAAGATGTGTCAAGCTGATCCACCGTTTGCATAAGCTAAATTCCCCATCTGATCCCTTTTAATTGATTGGGAGCTTTTATCCCTAAAAATACAGAGGAGAGGTTTACTTGCACATGCAAACACACCGGCGAATCTGGTTCTTCCGTATAAGAGGAAAGATAGGAGGAAAAGAACGTATCCAATTTGGATCACCCGTAATTCGACAATTCATTGTAGTGGTAGCGGTTCTGGGATTGGTTCTGGTGGGTAGCGGCCTGGGTACACGTGTAATGGGAGCATTCGCCAAATCCCCTTGCTCCAGTGGAGATCAGGTGTATTCTGTTATAAGCGGTGATACCCTGAATGGCATCGCAACTCGTTATCACACTACCTGGCAACGACTTGCCTCTTACAACCACATTGCCAATCCTAATGTTATTTACGTCCATCAAACGGTTTGTATTCCTGGTAAAGCACGACCAACTCACAAGCCAGTTCCAATCAAACATCCAATCAAACATCCAGTCGATCCCCCAATTAAAGGCACTGGCGATTATTTTCCTTACGGTCAGTGTACATGGTGGGCAAGTTATCGCTATTTTCAGTTACACGGTATTTACGTGCCCTGGAAAACGCAAGCAGATGCCCTGGAATGGACAGCCCGCGCAAGAGACTTCCACTGGCACATTTCTAGCACTCCTTCGCAAGGTGCGATTATTAACCTGCAACCATGGGTAGAAGGAGCATACGGTCTGGGACACGTAGCAGTTGTGGAGAAGGTTTTGAAGAATGGACATGCGATTGCCAGTAATATGAATTGGGGCGTCTATTACTGGGAAGTAACTGACGTCGAGTTTACTCCCGGTCCAGGAGTATCATTTATTTCCTTCTAGTACATTTTTCGATTGGGAGACAGGAAAGCAGGCGCCCTACAAGGGCGCCTGCTTTCCTGTCTCCCAGATCATACTTTGTGTTGGTCACGCACCGGACGCCTTAGCACTAATCACATGGTTATACGAATCTGTATCTGAACCAAGCAGTGAATGCGTAATAAACCACTTCTGGCAATCAAATGGTGCTTCTCCATCCGCTGGTTGGACCCGAACATAACGACCATCAGACATGAGCTCGCGTGCATTAACTGTGTCAGCAAGCTCTGATTTCAATAAGCGTTCGAGGATTGCTTCGCGTAACACAGAATCTTCAATTGGGAAGAGCGTCTCGACGCGATGGTCCAGGTTACGTTGCATCATATCGGCACTGCCCAAAAGTATCTCCTCGTCACCGCCATTCCTGAAATAGTAAACACGACTATGTTCAAGAAAACGTCCAACGAGACTTCTCACATGAATTGTCTCACTTACGCCCTCAACCCCTGGACGCAGGCAACACATACCTCGAACAATCAGATCAATACGTACTCCTGCCTGAGAGGCGCGATAGAGTGCATAGATAACTTGAGGATCCACCAGCGCATTCATCTTAAAGATCAGATGCCCATTGCCATGCTCGAGATGCAAAGCAATTTCACGATCGATGCGCTCTATCATACCCTTCCGTATTCCCAAAGGAGCGACCAACAGTTTGCTATATGAGCTTTGACGCGAATATCCGGTCAGCAAATTAAAGAGTGCCGAGGCATCGGCTCCGATCTCCGGATTACAAGTGAGC
The DNA here is from genome assembly GCA_035568795.1 of Ktedonobacteraceae bacterium. Taxonomy (GTDB): domain Bacteria; phylum Chloroflexota; class Ktedonobacteria; order Ktedonobacterales; family Ktedonobacteraceae; genus DATMNR01. Next base: position 4,809 of record DATMNR010000084.1, on the reverse strand, counting down.
AAGCAGAGGTCTTCATAGATACGCGCTGTCGTAGCGTTATAGTTTCCAGTGCCCAGATGTACGTAGCGACGCAAACCATCAGCCTCCTTGCGTACAACAAGCGCGATTTTGGCATGTGTCTTCAAGTTTGTCAGCCCATGTAATTCTACGAGTCCATACACTACATGCACGCCTGCATCCACCAGTGCCTTTGCCCAGCCGATATTATTTTCCTCGTCGAAACGCGCCTTCAATTCGACCAGCACCGCCACCTGTTTTCCGTTTTCAACCGCCTCCAGTAGCGCATTAACGACGGGTGATTTCGGCCCTACTCGATACAATGTTTGTTTAATCGCCAATACTTGAGGATCGCGCGCGGCTGTGCGAATGAATTCCACTACAGAGTCAAACGTATCGTAGGGAAGGTACATTAATAGATCACGCTGTCGAATAGCCCCGAAGAGATCTTGATCTTTGCGCAGTTCCATTGGTATGCGTGGAATAAACGGAGGGTCCTTTAAATCGGGTCGCTCCAGACGATACAATTCCATGACACTGCCCATACCAAGAGGTCCATCAATGACTGTCAGATCATCTGGCGTAATTTCTAATTCATCGAGCAGCAGAGTGCGAATACGCGCAGGCATTGACGGATTTACCGCAAGGTCAACAACCGAACCGAAACGCCTTTCCCGTAGTCCTTGTTCGATACTTTCAATCATGAGATCACCTGCATCGTCTTCTCTGATTTCAATATCCGCATCTCGAAGCACGCGAAATGGATAGGACTCCCAGATTTCAAAACCTGGAAAAAGCATACTCAAATTGGCAGCAATGACCTGTTCGATCCATACAAAAGCTTTTACTGGTTGCCTTTTTATGGCAAACTGTACAGGCACCAGGCGTGGTAATGTAGGGGGAACTTTGACACGCGCAAAGCGTTGTGGGTAAATTGCATCAGCAATCACAACCGCCAGGTTGAGACTGAGGTTAGAGATATGTGGGAAAGGATGCCCTGGATCAAGAGCAAGTGGGGTCAAGACTGGAAAAATCTCTTGCTCAAAATAGGTTCGCATAGCAGCGCGTTGTTTGGCATCGAGTTGTTCATAATCAAGAATATGGATATGTTGAGCTTCAAGCAATGGCATAAGCTCATCGCGCCAGCAAAGGCGCACCTGTTGCACCAGAGGCGCCAGGCACTGGCGCACAGCGCGCAACTGCTGCTCTGCGTTGAGTCCATCAGGGCTGACCTTGCTTACATGAGCGGCTTCCTGATCTTTCAGTCCGGCCAGGCGAATCATGATGAACTCGTCGAGATTGGTCTCAAATATAGAAAGGAACTTCACGCGTTCAAGCAATGGATGACGACTATCTTGAGCCTCTTCCAGCACGCGTCGATTAAACTCGACCCAACTCAATTCGCGGTTAATGTAAAGTTCTGGACGGTGCAAATCTGAGGAAGTATTAGATGTTGTCGGATTTTTATGCATAGTCTACTCAGTCCTCTCAACTTTTTAGAGGGGTTTACGAATTCACTCATTGTATCATGCAGCGGAAATGTGTTGCAAATTGGTCTGAAGTAGAGTTATGCAGCAGAGTTCAGAGAAGATACAAAAGGGTTGACAACAGGAATGCTTCAAACTTCCGCTTCCCAAATGATGGTAGCCCAAACGGAATGCCGGGCTATATTTGTCTTGACAGTAGCTTGTGCGCTGATGTATCATCGTGGAGTGAGGTTTTTCCACAAGAGTATTATGGGCGGTTGCTGAAATTGGTAGACAGGACGGACTTAGGATCCGTTGGCGCAAGTCATGAGAGTTCGAGTCTCTCACCGCCCACTCGGACAAAGCTTACCGGTATTGCATCTTTTGTCTGGTAAAAGCGCAATGATGCGGGAGTGGCTCAGTGGTAGAGCATCTCCTTGCCAAGGAGAAAGTCGCGGGTTCGATCCCCGTCTCCCGCTCCAGGTTTATCTGAGCCTAAACGAGCATGCATAATGCGATGAAGATCGTTCCTGATGTGTTTGCATAGGGATAGTATGTGCTTCTCGCCTGGCTTCGGATAGTCAATTGGGAGCGTTCGCCCCTCAATACTTCCCATTTGAAGCTTGCTTTAGGTATAATCAAAGTATGAAGAATGTAGGGGCTATCCCTGTGACCATCAACAAGATGGACATGCAGCATGATACATGTGTTGGAGGAAATGTGAAGGTCTCAGTTGAAAAGTTGCCTGGTAGTGAGGCACGCGTTGAATTTGATTTTTCCTGGGATGAAGTAGAAAAAGCTTCAGATAAGGCATATCGTAAGCTAGTACAAAAAGTTGACATACATGGCTTTCGACGGGGAAAGGCCCCACGTTCGCTGGTGGAACGCAAACTCGGTAAAGAGTATATCTACCAGGAAGGGCTTGATGACTTGATGTCCGAGGCCTATCGTGACGCTCTCAAAGAGCATGATCTCACCCCTCTTTCACAGCCAGAATTGGACGCACCTGTATTTGAGATTGGCCAGCCGTACCATTTTAGCCTCAAGGTACCGATAGTCACTCCTGTTGAGTTAGGCGATTACCGCTCGCTCCATTTCGATCGTGAAGAAGCGACTGTCACGTCTGAAGAAGTCGAGCAGGAGATTGAATCTCTGCGCAATCGCCAGGCAGTATGGGAAGTCGTTGAACGCCCTGCCCAGATCGGTGATCGCGTGACGATGGATCTGAAGCTAACAGTAGATGATGAAAGCATTTCCGATCTGAAAGACAATCCCTTTGAACTAACAGATGAGCGACATGGCCTTTTTTCTGGTATGGATGCCCATATAGTAGGCATGCAAGCCGGAGAAAGTAAATCATTTACCACGACCATACCAGAGGATTATAGCAACGAGAAGCTTGCCGGAAAAGAAGCACAGTATACAACCACGCTCCATAAAGTAGAGTTCAAAGAACTCTCGGAACTCGATGACGCGTTCGCTATCCAGGCCAGCAATGACGAATATCAGACGCTGGAAGATCTGCGCAAAGCAGTTGGTGACAATTTACTCGAAAATAAGCAGCGTACTATACGTGATGAACTGCGAGAAACTGTTATGAATACCATCATCGAGCAATCACAGTTTGCGATTCATCCTGTGATGATTCAAGAAGAAGCAGAAGAGATGGTACACCAGTTCACGCACTTACTTGAGCAGCAGCATATGTCAATGGATCAATACTTGATGCTGGTAAAGAAGACACGCGAAGAGTATATGCAGGAACTCGAACCTGATGCCGAAAAGCGAGTGAAACGTCAACTCGTACTTGACGAAGTTATCAAGAAAGAAGAAATTAGTGTCGCACCAGAAGAGGTGGAAGCTCTTTTCCGTGCTTATACTCAAATGGGACAAAGCCTACCCCAGACCGAGGGGCAAATTCGAGCGCTTGCACAGAGCCTTCTTCGTGAAAAAGCCATCACACGCCTGGTTGAGCTGACGACAGAGCCTGAGAATGAAACTAGTGAGGAAGAGCCGAGTGTAGAGACTCAAGCTGAGTCTACAGGAGCAGCAGAAGTTGTTGACGAAGACGAGGTTGTGGAAACGCAAGCGATAGAAGAAAACTCTCAACCAGTTCTCTCCGATGGTGAGACTGGAGAGGTAGAAATAACCAGTGATGATGAATCAGCCCAAACTGACGAAATAGAATAATTACTCCTACTGGCGCGAAAGTAAGGATGCGCGCTCGTAGAATATACACTGAGTCCCTTCAGGGAAAGGTTACAAACGTGGCAAATTCGAAAAATATGCGAACCACTTACCGCTGTTCTTTCTGTGGTAAGAGTCAAGATCAGGTTCAGCGCCTTATCGCTGGTCCTGGAGGTGTCTATATATGTGACGAGTGTATCGATCTTTGTCGAGAGATTATTGAGGAAGAGCAAGCCACTGTCACAAAGCCGCGTTTGCAAACAGGGAAGATCCCTGCGCCTAAGAAAATTTATGAGCAACTCAGTCAATATGTGATTGGGCAAGAGCGGGCCAAGAAGACCCTCGCAGTGGCTGTGTACAACCACTACAAGCGTATCGGCGTAGGCATGCAAATCGACGACGTTGAGTTGGGTAAAAGTAACATTCTGCTTATTGGCCCCACAGGTTGTGGTAAAACTTTGCTGGCACAGACACTTGCAAAAGTATTAGATGTGCCTTTTTGCATTGCCGATGCCACTGCTCTAACAGAAGCGGGATATGTCGGTGAGGATGTCGAAAATATTCTCCTGCGATTGATTCAGACAGCGGACTTTGATGTAGCTCGAGCAGAGCGAGGCATTGTGTATATCGATGAAATCGACAAGATAGCTCGCAAGTCTGATAACCCTTCCATTACCCGCGATGTTTCTGGCGAAGGTGTTCAACAAGCCTTGCTCAAGATTATTGAGGGCACCATAGCCAACGTTCCTCCTCAAGGCGGACGTAAACATCCACACCAGGATTTTATTCAGATCAACACAGCCAATATTCTGTTTATCTGTGGCGGCGCTTTTGAAGGACTTGATAAGATCGTCGAGCAACGGCTAGGCAGCAACAAGACGATGGGATTCAGATCAACAACTACTTCCGAGGTGTCTGACAAAGCGATTCTGACGAAGCTCATACCAGATGATTTACTTAAGTACGGACTAATTCCTGAGTTTGTAGGACGTTTGCCTGTTGCCGTCTCACTGGATAGCCTGGACAAAGAAGCGCTGATACGCATTTTGACTGAGCCGAAAAACGCGATAGTCAAACAATATCAAAAGTTTTTGCAGCTTGATCGTGTTGAACTTGTTTTTACGCAGGATGCCCTTGATGCTGCTGCGGAAGGCGCCTT
>DATMNR010000083.1:0-2792 GCA_035568795.1 Ktedonobacteraceae bacterium | reverse complement strand
TTAATCGGAGGAAGTCTCAGCTATAGGCCTGGCATAATATTTATTCAATTCATTCAACAAGAACTCCCTATCTGCCCACATAGCACTCGTAAATGTATGATATTCACCATCACAGATTGGCGTTGTAGTGGCACACTGGCGATGAGGAGCATGCCTGAAGCGAATTGTATTTCCGTTCACTTCAACCCACATGTGACGACGGGTGTAACTTGTTCCCCACTTAAGGAGAATCATAGAGTCATACTCGTAAAAGCTGCCCCTGCCTTTGAGTGCATTTTTGTTGAGCGTTTTGAGCATTTCGGCAAGACCACTTTCTTGTAAAACCCGCTTTGCATTCTCTCGTACAGCGTGACGTTGTGCCTCATCAACTTCAGTGCTCAATATGCTTTCCACGTGCTTCTCATCCTGGTACGTGACATTCACCACTTTCTAAAAATGCATGAGATTATTATATTCTTTGCCCATGCTCTTCAAGAATATTCTCCTCTAAACTTCCAAAAAGTGGATAGTGAATAGCATGGCCTTGAGTAATCTGCGCAAGAGCCGGAGGAATAGGAGAAGAAGCTACATAACGTGAGGGAACATAAGCAGATCCATCATGACCAGCCAAAACACGTCGCGGTGGCATATGGTACACGTTGTCAGTTGAGTGCTTGGCATGATTCTTTGCTTCAGCCGCTAAATAACTCACTTCCTGTATGCTATTGGGTTGCCAAATTTGATTATTAACTACACCGATTGAGAGAGAGACCAAAGGAAATTGATATGATCGTCCCTTACGATCAACACCACTTATCGATCCTCGTCCGAGATCATCTGCACGATAAAGTTGGGTACTTTCCTCTTTATAATATTCGCAAATATAGCTGCAAAGAGTATGTGCCAGTTCTGGAGTTGTAACTACAACAAAATCGTCCCCTCCAACATGGCCAACAAAATCATCAGGATTACCATATTTACGAACAACTCGTTGACATATTCGTCCGACTAGACGAATCATATCGTTGCCTGTCAGGAAACCATATGCATCGTTAAAAGCTTTAAAATTGTCGAGATCAAGGTAGAGTAAACTCCATGGTTCCTTGCTGTTCAGCTTATATTTAATGGCTAACTCAACCTGAAAGCCGCCTGGTAGCCCGATAAGAGGAGAAAGGAAGTTTTGTTGTACTCGACGAAGCTGGGCATGAACGCGAGCTAGTAGCTCATCAGTATCAAATGGTTTGGTGATGTAGTCATCTACTCCTGTTTCAAAGGCGCTAACTTTATCTTTTGGCTCTCCGAGGGAACTGAGTACAATAATGGGGATATGTATTGTTTTGGGGTATATATGTAAACGCCGAACAACCTCATAGCCATCAATTCCAGGCAACATTAGATCTAAGATTATGAGGTGCGGTGTTTCACAGAGAGCAAACTGGACGGCATCTTCGCCGTTGAGGATGGTTACCACATTATAACCTTCGGATTGTAATGTTTCTTTCAATAATCTGGCGATTAATTGTTCGTCCTCAACAACCAAAATATCAGCCATATATGCTCCTGCCTCTACTGATGTAGTACTAACACTAACTCCTCTACTTATAACCTCATCCTTGTTACAACATAAATCTCGAAAACCACACGTATTCAGATAGGATAGCGTTTTTCATACCATAACATCAGGGCTATTCCCTGTTCATAGTGAGATTCGAGGTTTGGCTTAGAAGCTTCTTGATTGAAGCTAAGCCAGACCCTGAGCATCACTAAACTTTCCTGGCTGGTGAAGTTTCCTGATTTTTGATGAAATTGTCAGTTAGAAGCTCTGCGACCTCCATCCCCCGAATGGATATCGCAAAAGCAGAAGCTGCTTTAAGAGGCTTTCCGTAAAATAAGGAAAGACGCCTGCTATGTGGTTCACACCGACATTTACCGCAAGCTAGCGTTAGAAAGCTCTTGTAGCAACTATGAAACCAAGAAGAGCCAACGAAAATAGAATTTCAGTTTTTGACTGAGTTGCACTAATTAGCCGACATGAATCAAAAACCCAAGTTCAAGTCATTACTAACCAGTATAACATCTACTAACGCATATGCAAAGGGTCTACAGATATTATAACAAGATTTTACATTTTTCAGGCTCTATACACTAAAACGTATTACATTTGAAGACATAACTATTGAAATGTCAAAAAGTATTCCAAAACACGTATTCAGTTGACTCAGTGCCTTGACTGCGATAAGATACATGTGCGATGCGTAACCAGCGCTAATAGAATAAAGGGGGAAAATGACCTCAGATTCTGCTACAGATGAAAGACCTATTAGTTTTCCCAGCCGTGGGCATCCTTCTTTGGTCTTAGAGGGTGTGCTGCATTCTCCAGGCGATACTGAGATTGCCCCTATAATCATACTCTGCCACCCTCAACCAGCTAGCAGCGACATGAACGATACATTGAATTCCGCTCTAGCTCGTAGGCTGGCCGAAGCTGGTATGTTCGCGTTGCGCTTTAATTTTAGGGGAGTTGGAAAAAGCCAGGGACAACAAACTGATGGACGCCTGGAGCCGCTTGATCTAGCAGGTGCTATCGACTTTGCGCTATCGCAACAGGGAGGTAATCCTGCAAAAATCTGTGTGATTGGTCACGGTTTTGGCGCTTATATCGCCTTTTTGTATGCTCCTTTTGATACCCGAATACGCACTGTAGTAAGTATAAGCCTGCCGCTTTTCCGCGCTGAAAGCGGATTTCCAAAGCCTTTCGAACGCCCCAAGCTATTTATCACAGGTGAGTTCGACGAAATTTGCCCGTTATATAA
>DATMNR010000082.1:0-6149 GCA_035568795.1 Ktedonobacteraceae bacterium | reverse complement strand
CAGTACTCACAGCCCTCGCACAGGAATTCGCGGTATGTGATCACTGGTTCTCATCGATGCCAGGCCCAACGTGGCCTAATCGTTTCTTTGTGCATGCGGCATCATCAGCAGGGCTAGATCATAGCCCATCACCCCTGACGTTGGCCGAGTCTCTCTTGTTCAAAGGCTATACATTTGAACATGGAACGATTTACGATAGGCTTGATAAAGCGAATCTGAGTTGGACTATCTATAAAGGTGATGCGTTTCCGCAAGCGCTTGCCATAAGTGGCATGAACATTCGTGCCCTGGAGGGGCGCTTCAAGGACTTTGATGATTTCAATGCTGACTTGAAAAACCCGAGTTATACAACATCTTATGCATTTATCGAACCAAATTATGGACATGTACTTACGGGGGATTTTACCTGCGGTGATTCGCAGCATCCAAAGGACGATGTGACACGTGGCGATGGACTTTTGAAGACGATTTACGAAACAATTCGTAACTCACCTCATTGGGGCAATAGTGTGCTAATTGTCACCTACGATGAGCACGGTGGCTTTTATGATCATGTTCCCCCACCTCAAACTGTGGCCCCTGGGGATGCTATCACCGATCCAAATAACAATACCAACAATTTTGATTTTAAACAACTGGGTGTGCGCGTACCTGCTGTGATCATATCGCCTCTTATACCTAAAGGTGTCATTGACTCTACCACTTATGATCACGCCTCGGTACTGGCGACTGTAGAAAGTATTTTTGGACTACTGCCTTTGACCGAACGCGATAAACAAGCAAATACGTTGAACCATCTGTTTTCGCTTATAACACCTAGACAAGACGCCCCAACTACATTACCTGCTCCCGCTAATTCAGGCATCAGTTGCGACGACAATAACGGAGCGAGTACCGCAAATAGATCACTCGTAACGGATGCCGCTTCTGCAACGGAGCCAGTACCCTCGTCACTCCAGGGCTTCTTACATGTTGCCTTCTTAAGGGATTTGCAAGCTACACCTCAAGAGGAACACGCAAATCTTACAGCGAGGTTTTCGAATATCAAAACACAGCTTGATGCAAGGCTTTATATGGATGAAGTACGCCAGAAGGTCGAGCCTCCCAATACGAAATAGACATTTTGTCCCGTCATCGTTTCATAAAGGAATGTATGGTATGATTTAGCGCGATGATAGTAAAATAGTGTTTGGGACAAACACTATTCTGGGTTCCAGGAGGATATGAGTATGAAGAAGATAGCAAGGTCAGAGGTTAATGTTGGTAGCCTTCTCGAATCTGGATTCGCTTTCAACTATGATGATCTTACACTGGTACCACGCATTGTAGCAACGTTACAGCATCGTGCCGATGCTCGACCTGAGATACGATTGGGGCCATTCCAACTGGCTTTGCCTCTGATTGGATCACCTATGCCTGATGTTTGCGGAGAAAAGATGTGCCGAGTCCTATCGCAGGAGGTTCGGTTTGTGAGACGAGGTCGGAGACTGGAGTGTTCTTACCCACGCCTTACGCTATAGCTGAGGCAGCTATGGTGCGAAAACGAGCGCTTATTGTAGGAGATAGCGGCGTGCGGACGCCTGCCGATTTCTGCAAACTACTGGCGTTAGGTGCGGATGCGGTCATTGTCGGTTCAGCATTGGCCGGTACGAAAGAGGCTCCAGGTCACATCATTGCGATGGATGGCAAAAAGTATAAGGTGATGCGTGGCGCTGCTTCGTTCTCCGTACAGCAGCAGAGCGGCAACGCAAGACCAGGGTATGTTGAGGGCACTGAAACCTTAGTTCCCTATCGGGATACAGTTACCGCTGTACTGCATCGTTACCTGGCTGGACTTCAGTCAAGCATGTCCTATATGAATGCTTGCACACTAGATGAGTATCGTCACAATGTTGCCTTCATGCTGCTGCTTTGACCGTAGAATTATTGTGAGGCTAAATCTTCAGGAGAAATTTTCCCTATGATGCAAACAGCACAACCTGTTCTGGTGGGTACGTCTCTGCCTCGACAGGATGGACCTGACAAAATAACCGGACGTGCGCGCTATGCGGGAGATCAGGTGTTGCCAGGAATGTTGTATGCGCGTCTGGTCCTTAGCCCGTATGCCCATGCGCGCATTCTGAATATCGATACGTCGCCTGCTCTGGTTGTGCCTGGAGTCGTAGGCGTTTTTACCGCCGAAACGCTAGGAATGGCCCAGGCAGATACTCTCTCTCGTGCGCAATCCCCTCTGGCAGTGCACGAAGTGCTATGGTGTGGGCATCCTGTAGCCATTGTGGTAGCCGAGACAGAAGCTAGCGCTGAGGATGGAGCCGCCGCCGTTGAGATCGATTACGAGCCTCTATCTGCCGTTATTGATCCTGAGGCTGCTCTACGAGCAGATTCGCCGCCGATTCGCACTAAAAGCGGGACGAGAGAGGTTGCAGGAGGAGGTGAGAATGTTACCGTTCCTCAAGAGGAAGCGAAGGTCGAGGAAGAGGGGCGTTCGCCAAATGTCAGTCAGACGCCTCCTCTGAGGGTAGGTGATATTGAGTCTGGTCTACGAGAGGCTGAGGTGGTGGTCGAATGTAGTTATCGCACTCATCCTGTTCACCAGTCATATATGGAACCACAGTCAGTCACTGTAGCGCCAAGCAACTCAGGCCATCACCTGGTGATCTGGCCAAGCACGCAAGGGATGTTCAATGTGCGCTCGGCAGTTGCCAACGCGCTTAAGATGCCAGAGCGGCAGATACGTGTTGAGTCGGTGCCCATCGGTGGAGGATTTGGCGGGAAGGAGACACTGGTTGAGCCTCTGGTAGCAGCGGTTGCATCCCGGCTGCGCAAACCTGTACGATTGGTCTACACGCGTCAGGAAGATCTCCTGGCCGGGAATCCCGCACCACAAACTGTGATTACCGTCAAACTTGGTGCTAAGAGGGACGGCACGCTCACTGCTATCCAGGGCAGAATGATTCTTGATGCGGGAGCCTACCCCAATCCTCTAGCTGGATTCAGTGGTTTCCATTTCAGCGGTATCTATCGCTGTCCCAACATGGATATTCAGTGCGATGTTGTTCAGACCAACAAACCCGGTACTGGTGCCTATCGCGCACCTGCAGGTCCGCAAGCGTACTTCGCAATGGAATCGACGGTACAGGAACTCTGCCAGCAACTTGGGATGGATCCGATCCAGTTTCGTCAGATCAATGCTCTTAAAGAAGGTGACCCAAATATCAGACTTGGCCGCTGGCCGCGCATCGGCCTGCTGGAGTGTCTTGAGCAGATCCAACAGCATCCTTTGTGGTTGCAGCGTGAGCAGGCCAGGCAGGAAATGCCAGGGGAACTGAAAGGCTGGAAGATTGGGGTAGGTGTCGCAGTCGGCGGTTGGCCGGGTGGAACGGAGCCTGCCGCAGCAATGTGCAGGCTGGAGCAAGATGGTACGTTTACCGTGGTGGTGGGCAGTGTCGATCTTTCAGGCTCAGATGCTTCGCTGGCGCTGATCGCCGCCGAGGAGTTGAATTTGTCAGCAGAATCTGTGAACGTGACCCATGATAGCACCGATTCTATGCCTTATAGCGGCCTCTCTGCGGGCAGCAAGACAATCTATACGGTTGGTTCAGCGGTGTTGAAGGCAGCACGTGATGCGCGCATCCAGGTCTTTTCCATCGCGGCTGAGATGCTGGAAGCGTCCTCCGAGGATATGGAACTGCGAGATGGAAAGGTGATGGTCAAAGGTGTTCCTGAGAAATATATCACGTTGCAGCAAATCGCCGCGAACTCAATGCGTTTTGGTGCTCCCTACGAACCAGTCTACGGCCGGGGTCGCTCAGCCAATCGTGTCTCTTCACCTATGTTCGCCGCACATCTAGCAAAGGTTGCTGTTGATCCTGAGACGGGCGAGGTGCGCGTACTCGATTATATTGCGGCTCAGGACGTTGGCCGTGCCATCAACCCAGCAGAGGTGGAGGGTCAGATCCACGGCGGTGTGGTCCAGGGCATCGGTTGGGCGTTGTTGGAGGGCATGACTTACGATGAGCAAGGACAATTGCTCACTTCGACACTGATGGACTATGCGCTGCCGCATAGCCAAGATGTGCCTACCATCACCACGCTTCTGGTAGAGGTGCCATCTGAGCTTGGCCCGTTCGGCGCCAAAGGTGTGGGTGAGCCGCCAGTAGTGCCGGTGGCGGCTGCCATCGCAAATGCCATCAGGGATGCGGTCGGTGTGCGTATGATGGAAATGCCGATGACACCTGAGCGTGTTTTTGCTTCCATGAGAGCGGTATCTTCAGCTTAGTCGTGATAACGCAGCGAGTGACTCAGAGCACTAAGTACGAGATCCTTCGCTTTGCTCAGGATGACAATGTTAGGTGTGGTATTGTTGCGAGCGATTAAAGACACACTACAGCCTTCACTGCGGCAAATTCGATATTTGTATCCTTCGGTAAAAGAATGTTGTCAAATATATTCACTTACTAACAGGCGAAATGGCAACTCGTCTTCTTCAACATCAGAGAAGCGGTCCATTTGCTCGTAAAAACGATTATCGAGATTATCATCATTGACCAGCGAAACTTCTCCTACAAGAGTGCGACTCTCATCTGCCCAGAATGTGTGGTAACAATATTGGGGGATGGTGATGCTCTCGCCGGGATGCAGGATTACGTGACCTCCTGCCTGTATCGTATGTTGTAGTCCGTCCGTACTCACGATCACATTACTGAAGTCTAATCCCTCGTCCGAAGTGGAATTGTAAAGTTGCACGACCAGCTTTCCTCCGCCTCGATTGATGATATCTTCCATTTTAACGCGATGAAAATGCATCGGAGTGACCTGGTTGCGATCAACAATCAGAATCTTTTCCGCATATGTTTTTCCTCGATGTGTGGTTAGATTCTCAGGGCTACCATTGCGGAGAGTAAAAACGCATAAACCAATATTTCGATAATCTCCCTGTCCAAAGTCCGTTACGTCCCAACCGAGCCGACGATCGATAATTTCGTGCGCTGCTTTTCTTTTAGATTGCCAATCTTCTGGCGTCCAGTATGCAAAGGGTGGGAGATAGAAACCACTTAACCTGAGAAAGGCATCTGCATCGCGAATGATAGCATTGATTTCAGATCGTTTCATTTATTGATCCTCCCCTGGTTTTTCTAACGCCTCAACCGGTGTTAAGGAAAATTGATGTATGAGAGCTTCAATATCTCTTCGCTCGATTCGACCACCTGGACCACTACCTTTAACTTCGCGAGGATCTATACCATAGGTGTGCATCAGCACTCGGACTGGTGGTGATGCGAGTGGCTTGTCACTCGGAGATGATTTATTGATGGCTGAATCTGCCATATCGAAGTTTGGAGTAGGGATACTTGGCTGTTGTATTGACGTCGGCGTTGCCTGGTTAGGGACTTCATCTGGTAGCACGTCATCAGCCAGCCCAATGTAGGCTATGAGTGTTCCTACCTCTACAACCTCGTCAGCTTGATGCACAATTTTCCTAACTATACCACTGATGAATGCCTCGACTTCGAGCGTTACTTTATCTGTCTCAACTTCGAACAGTGGTTCACCCAGTTCAACTGGATCGCCTTCTTTTTTGAACCATGAAATGATACGTAATTCATCCGTTGTTTGCCCTAAGGCAGGCATACGCACTCCCTGCAGCACTGTCACTACTCCTTTGACTATTGGAACAGACTAAGAATCACCGAGCGGATGCGTTCAATGCTTGGCACAACTGCCTGCTCCATGATAGGTGCGAAGGGCAACGGTGTATCAAATGTTGCAACGCGCTTGATTGGTGATTCCAGATAATAATGGCACTCATCAGCAGCCAGCGCTGCAATTTCAGCTCCCCATCCACCAGTCAGCGTGTCTTCGTGAACAATTACCAGGCGTCCTGTCTTTCGCACTGATTGCCACAGTGTTTCTGTGTCGAGTGGCAAAAGAGAGAGTGGATCGATCACTTCGCACTCTATGCCCTGAGCCGCAAGTTCTTCAGCCGCCGCGAGCGAACGATACAGGCTGATATGAGTCGCGATGATCGTTACATCCTTTCCGCTCCGCTTCACTACTGCTTTGCCGAGGGGTACAAGATATTCTTCAGCCGGAACATAAGTGGTGAGATCAAATCCACCTGCCTGCTGACGTCCCTTACTTCCATATAA
>DATMNR010000081.1:0-3897 GCA_035568795.1 Ktedonobacteraceae bacterium | reverse complement strand
GGCGAATACTATCCTCTCGAGAGAAGGAAGGAGGCGATTTCGTGGAGAATGCATTTCCTCGGTGTCGCAAATGTAGTGAAGGTGATCTGGTTCCGCTTTCGGATTTTGGCAGCCAGGGAGCTTCTATCGAGTACAAAGCATGGGTCTGTACAAACCCAACTTGCCTGTACAATATCAAGATCCGCAATGGTGATATCATCATTAATGAACCCATTAGCGATGGATCTCTCCATTCGTATCGCAGTAACCGCCAATAGGTGTGGTCTATTCCCTGGCGAAAGCGAAAATCGCCAGGGAATTTCACAAGCTTTACAGCGATTTGTGGTCAACTGGGTTGTAAGGGAAAGAAGGCAAAAGGCAGAAGAACCATTTCCCTTTGTCTTTTATTTTTTTCTAAACCAAAACGGACAGCTTTAAGGAGTCAACGCTAACGTGCTCAATCGATTTTTTGGGCAAAAACCACAAGTAGAGCCAAAAAGAGATTCCGTAAATATCCAGGAGCGCGTAGAAGGTGATTTTGTGTCTGAAAAGAGCATAAATCCGTTTAAAAACAGCTTGAGTCGGACACGCAAGCTGTTTGGTCGTCTTGGGGACTCCTTCAAGCAAGACACCATCACAGATGAATTATGGGATGAACTCGAAGAAGTTCTCTTAAGCGCTGATGTGGGTCCAAGCACATCTACATGGCTCATGGAGCGATTACACCAGAGAGTCGTGGAAGAGCAAATGCGCACAGGCTCTCAGGTACAACAAGCATTGCGCGAAGAGCTTGTGGCACTTCTTGGCAAACCTTCCCCATTACGTTTTGCGAAACAATCCACACTTACCGTTATTCTCGTGATAGGTGTCAATGGCTCTGGTAAGACTACCAGCATTGCCAAATTAGCCCATCGTCTTAAAAAAGAGGGGCATAGTGTCATACTGGCAGCTGCAGACACTTTCCGCGCTGCCGCCATCGATCAGCTAAAAGTTTGGGGAGAACGCATAGAAGTACCTGTGATTAGCCAGAATCCAGGCTCTGATCCCGGAGCGGTCGTCTATGACGCTATCCAGGCCGCAGGTACACGAGGTTGCGATGTTCTGATCGTAGATACTGCCGGTCGACTCCAAACAAAGTATAACCTGATGGAAGAGTTGAAGAAAATAAACAAGGTTATTCAGAAACTTCTCCCTGATGGTCCTCACGAGTTGTTGATGGTCATCGATGCAACGACAGGTCAGAATGCTCTTTTACAAGCGCGTAAATTTGCTGAAGATGTTGGATTGACTGGAGTAGTTGTCACAAAGCTGGATAGTACCGCCAGAGGTGGATTCGCATTCGCTGTAGCCGACGATTTAGGCATTCCCATCAAATTTATCGGTACTGGCGAAAAAGTAGAAGATCTAGCTCCTTTTGATCCTCAAAGCTTTGTGGCTGCGCTTCTGGCGCAAGACTGACAAGGAGGTAATTGATGGCTAAAGAAGCTGCTGACCCACCCACAACATCCTCTAGTTCGCCAGCAAAGCCAGGTTTACCTTCAGGTAATTTAGTGGTTAAGTGCACAAGATGTAAAGAGATTCTGATTGTTCGCGAGTGGGAAAAAAATCTTAAGGTGTGCACACGCTGCAATTTTCACTTTAAGCTCACTGCATATGAACGCATTGAGTTGCTGGTAGACCCCGAAAGCTTCGTTGAACTAGATGCTAATATCGTATCAGTCGATCCCCTGAACTTTGTAAGCCGCACGAAAGATGAAGTGCAAGCATACACGAGCAAGCTCGAAGATGAAAGCAATAAGGTGGGTCTGAATGAGGCCGTGGTAGTAGGCCATGCAACGATTGAGCAGTTACCACTCTCACTCGCCATTATGGACTTCCGTTTTATTGGTGGCAGTATGGGCTCTGCTGTTGGGGAAAAAATCACACGAGCAATCGAGTTTGGCATCGAGAAATCAATGCCTGTCCTGATTGCTTCTGCTTCTGGCGGTGCGCGTATGCAAGAGGGATTGTATTCACTGATGCAAATGGCAAAAACTTCAGCAGCGCTTGCAAAGCTTGGTGAAGCCAAAATCCCATATTTTAGTCTCCTGACAGACCCTACAACAGGTGGTGTGACAGCTAGCTTCGCGATGCTTGGTGATGTGATCCTTGCAGAACCTGGGGCGCTCGTCTGTTTCACAGGCCCACGTGTTATTGAGCAATTTATGCATGTGAAACCACCAGAAATCAATTCAGAGTTCGTACTACAGCATGGCATGATCGATACAGTAGTGGATCGACGTGATTTGAGACGAACGCTGGCACGGTTGATGCACCTGTATGCACCTGGCATTATACAACGTAGCCCACAAGAGTTTGCACAGCACATAGGGGAGAGCGATGGCCTACGACCTGGAATTTGAAAAGCCGCTCGCAGAGCTTGAAAAGAAGATTGCGGGACTGCAGCGTAAGGGTGACCGCCTGAAACCCGACGAATACAAACAATTGCAGGAGACGGAGCGCGAACTGCGCAGGCGCTCTGAAGAGATTTATAAAAATCTCTCAGCATGGGACACTGTCCAGGTAGCACGTCACAAAGATCGACCTTATTCTTTAGATTACATCGATCTGATGTGCGAGGACTTCTTTGAATTGCACGGAGATCGCTCATTTAGCGACGACCACGCGATTGTTTCGGGACCGGCGAAATTGGGAGATGCACAAGTAATGCTTGTCTGTCATCAAAAGGGCCGTGATATGAAGGAAAAGCAATTTCGTAACCTGGGTATGCCACATCCCGAGGGATATCGCAAAGCTGGTCGTTTAATGCAACAGGCTGAGAAATTTGGATTTCCTGTCATCTGCCTGATTGATACTCCAGGCGCATTCCTCGGCTTGGGAGATGAGGAACGCGGTCAATCGGAGGCAATCGCGGCAAACCTGTACCTCATGTCGCGCCTGCAAGTGCCGATTATTGCGGTTGTGATTGGCGAGGGTGGTAGTGGCGGTGCTTTAGCCATAGGCGTCGCTGATCGCATCCTGATGCTCGAAAACAGTATCTATACCGTTGCAATGCCCGAAGCATCAGCATCTATTTTATGGCGTGATAAGGTTTTCGCTCCACAGGCAGCAGAAGCGATGCGCATCAGCGCAAAAGAGCTGAAAGCAATTGACCTGGTTGACGAACTTATTCAAGAGCCTTTGGGGGGAGCGCACCACAATTATAGCCTCACGGCGGATAATCTGAAGACGGCATTACTTAAAAATCTTGCTGAACTTCAAGTGCTACCTGTTGATGAACTACTTGAGAGACGTTATCAAAAGTTCAGGAGAATCGGGAAGTTCGGCATAGTACACGAATCTTTGAGCACAACATATTGACTTCTCGGAAGTGATGCGATATCATGCAACTCACAAGCCGGTGTGGCGGAACGGTATACGCGCTTGTCTCAAAAACAAGTCCCCGTGAGGGGTTGAGGGTTCGAATCTCTCCACCGGCATAACCCATCTATAGGCGTCCACCAACGTCCGTTTCAAGCTCAAAACGCCCCTCGCATGTCCACAGAAGTCCATCAAAATCTGTTGTTGTCTATCGGTTTTGCTGTCAGTTTTGGGTTCTCCGTCATCTTCTGGGCAAAGTTCATGCACTTCGGGCCAGCACCCGATGTCGCAATAAGTCAAAGCTAGCACGCCCATAGGATTGGCGTTTGAGCAGTTTTAACCGATTGATCTGCCCTTCGACCTGTCCTTGACTCCACTCGTAAGTCAAAGCCGCCTGGATAGCAGCTTGGTCGCGCTTAATGCCTGTGGCAAAGGTCCGCAGTTCCGAGACACCATTCCTCGCCGCTTCTTCCAGCCAAGGCTGAAGCGCGGATGCGTTTCTGTTACGGATCATCTGCACGAAAGCTTGAGCCAATGCACAGGCCACTTTCACCTGAG
>DATMNR010000080.1:0-4926 GCA_035568795.1 Ktedonobacteraceae bacterium | reverse complement strand
GCTTCTCCAGTGGTCACACTTTCCCCTTTCTGGTTCTGCGCCCAACATTCAATAGCTATCGATTGACTCAGGTCTTCCTGTGTCGTTCGGGTAATGACTTTCCCCTGGCAAGTAAGTGTATCACCCAGACGAACCATATTGTGAAAGCGTACTTTGAAATGCTCTATACGCACACCAGGAATACCAGCAATCTGCTGGTTAACAAACTGACCAAGAAAAGCCATGCCGAGCATTCCATGAGCAATGACACCATCTAGCCCGACTTTTTGCGCGGCCTGCTCATCAAGATGAATCGGATTGTAATCACCCGATGCTTCAGCATAACGTCGGAGTTGTTCTTGCGTAATTGGAGGTTTAACTAGTGGGGTGAGGTGCTCGTCAATGGCAGTGTCCACAATGCTCATAATGTATCTCCAAGATTAGAATACTGGATGCATTGAACGCCACGAACTTGGCTGCATCTGGATTACGGCTGGTTCCCAGCCTGGTTCACCAAATAAAATTGAATTATTCCACTTTGGATTCTTACGGCAATAGTGGTAACGAATCTTCCATGCGCGCTCAGTTTTTTGTTTCTCATGATATGCGGTATCAAGTCCAAGTTGAAAACTGAGTAGTTGCGCATAATATGGCTGCAAGTTGTACTCCATTGTATCTGTATCTAGCTCATGATCGGGGAAGGACATTTGTAGATCAAAGCAATAATTGAAATCCTTCACTTCGGGGTCGCGGTCCTCTTCGTCTGCTCGATGTAGAAGGATGAGCATGCCTAGCATCTCAAATTGACAGTACGGTTCATCGGAAAAAGAAATTTGTCGATAAGGAGGCAGTGAGAAGAGGTTGCATATTTCAGTTGCAAGTTGTTGCAGAGATTTGTCTGTCTTAATACAGATTTGAAACGACATACAGGACTCCTTCTGGAGATGCGAAGGTTGTTGAACCCCTCTCGTTGAATCTACTTAAATGCATTCAGAAACGCTCCTATCGTAGCTAGAAAGAAGCTGCGGCATCTTTCTCATCTGAATGCAAGGTAGTATCTAACTTCATCTTACGCTGCATGAGGAATAGGTGTCAAGCAACGTATCGGGGCTTCTTAACATGTCACTTTTCGACCTGACATGACTTGTTAGCGAACCTATCTCGTGAAGATTATTGTGCGCCCTGCAAGTATACAGAAAAGAGTCACACACTGACACTCACCCGCTTCAAAGACGGGTGGTTCTTCCTTCATCCAGCCCGCTTGCCCGTAGCCCGTTTGGGAGTACAAGTAGAGGCAGTCTGTCCAGAAGCGTTTTCCTCCTCCGAAGAAGAGGATGTTTCCCTGTGCCCCAGGGTACCCGGCTTCGGCCTTTGCCAGGATGTTGCGTGCTGCATTTTGATCTCTATCCAAGACGAAGCCACAACTGGGACAGATGTGTGTTCGCACACTCAGTGATTTCTTCACCAGTGTTGCACATGCGCTACATTCCTGGCTCGTGAAGTGTGGGGCTACTGCGATCACCTGAATGTGATGCACGACACCATAGGCTTTGACCCAGGAGATGAACGTGCCCCATCCTGCATCGTGAATAGACTTCGCAAGATGATGGTTCTTGACCATAGTGCGTATCAGTAAGTCTTCATAGGCAATCAGATCGTGAGATGAGACGAGCGTGCTTGCCGTTTTGCGGGCAAAGTCCTCACGCTGCCGTTGCACTTTCAGATACGTTCGTGCTAACTGTTTCCTGGCCTTCTTGCGATTGCTGCTCTGCTTTTGTTTCCGAGATACCGCACGATGGAGCCGCCTGAGCTTTTGCTCTGCTTTGCGATAGTGACGAGGATTGTCTATCGTGTTGCCCTCTGAGTCGGTATAGTAGGCTTTGAGCCCCACATCGATTCCAATGTGCTTCCCCGTTGGCTGGTGTACGATACATCGTTCTGCTTTGATTGCGAACTGCACATAGTAGCCATCAGCACGCTGCACAATCCTGACGCGCTTGATCTGCTCTGTGGGAAATGCTGCAATCTGCTGCTTGGGATTGCCGACCAGGCGCAAGCGTCCAATACCGCATCCATCTGTGAGGGTGACATGTTTCCCGTCCGCTTCCAACTTCCAGCCCGTTTGTTTGTACTCCACGCTCCGGTTATCGTGTTGGAATCTGGGGTAGCCTTTCTTGCCTGGCTTGCGGGCTTTGCAGTTGTCATAGAAGCGGGAGATAGCAAACCACGCGCGATCTGCTGAAGCTTGACGGGCTTGTGAGTTGAGTTGAGTGGCAAAGGGATAGTCTTTGGCGAGGACTGCACAATAGCACTGCAAGTCATTCTTAGAAATGCCTCGCTCGTCCATCCACAAGCGCAAGCACTTGTTACGAATGAATTGGACAACTCTCATAGCTTCTTCGATCGCAGAGGACTGCTCCTTTGAAGCATCCACTTTGTACTCAAAGATCAACATGAATCCTTGCCTAATCGCCTGTTGATATAGTCACGCAGTATCCACATGACCATATTGTTGAATGAGCGACTATCCTGTTGCGCAAACTGCTTGATCGCAGCGTAGACATCCGCAGGATAGCGCGTATTCATTTTTGTTACTTTCCGCGTATTCATGGTACTATTTTAGCACAAATATAGTACCATGTCAAGCATTGAGCCATTCATCCCTGGGCTAAAGCCGCAGGGCTTTCTGGCCCGTTTAGTGTAAACAGGATCAGAAAAAGCCTTTCTTCTCATATGAGTTATACTGTTTACAGGTCAGAATGATATGTTATCGTGCTGTGCAAAGGTTTAACGAGACATCTTGTTGATATGAACGTATCATCCCTTTCCTGAAAGAGTAGAACCAGCTATTACTGCAAAAAGTGAAAGGAAGACGAGTTGAACGAATCGAAAGTCGGCCTTGGCGTGATTGGCCTTGGGGGTATCAGTGGTTCTGTGCATCTTCCGGGCCTCCGCTTCAGCCCATATGCAGAAATCGTCGCTCTCTGCGATAGCAACGCCGATTTGCTGCGCCAGCGCGCCCAGGAATACGGCGTCGCACACACCTTCACGGACTATCACGACTTGTTGCAACATCGCGGCATCGATGCGGTTGTTATCGCTACCCCTACCGTTCTGCACGCCCCTATTGCGCTTGCCGCCATTGCTGCTGGCAAGCACCTACTTGTCGAAAAGCAGCTTGGCATGACTTATGGCGAGACAGCGCAGATGTGGGAGGCAGCAGAGCTTGCAGGAGTCTATCATATGACGGCCTTTACCTATCGATTCGTTCCAGCTATGCGCTACCTCAAGCACTTGCTCGCTCAGGGAAGCATCGGCATGCCGCGCCACCTGCGCATCGCTCGGCTGATGGATCTCCCTGAAACCGACCTGGGCTGGCGACAGCATCGCGAGCTTTCTGGATCAGGCGAGGTCGGAGATATGGGTGCGCACCGCATCGACTTCTGCCAGGACTTGATTGGACCTATTGCCCGGGTCATCGGTGTAACCCGCACCTTTGTCCCTTACCGCAGCGGACGCGATGGCAGCCCGGTTGCTGCCGATGTTGAAGACGCAGCCTTCTTTCTCGCAGAATTTGCCGAAGGCGTCGGCGTTGAGCAGGGAACCGTCGCTACTTTTGATTTAAGCAAGGTGGCAAAAGGGCGTGAGAGAGGCGGCAATGGCCTTGATGAGTTCGAGGTCTACGGAACGGAGGGGACGCTGATCTACCACCTGCACCGCCCACACGAGATCATGAGGGGCAGGCAGGATGGAAAACTCGAGACGCTCCCTGTCCCGCACGACTTCCTGACCTATCCCGGTTCACCACGAGATCCAAACGTTGGCAACCCTACCACCACCTTCCGCTATGATCAGGATTTTGCCTTTACACGGGCCATCGTCGATGGCCGCAACAAGAGCGATGATCTCCCCACCTTCTTTGATGGGATGCGCTGCCAGGCGGTGATCGATGCCGTTCTCCAGTCAGCCCTGGAACGCCGCTGGGTAGAGGTAGCCGATATTCCGCCGGTTACGGTCCCTCTAGCAGCCACAAGACATTGCGCGGGCAAGCAAAAGCAGTGATTGTTGTTATTTGACCTAGCAGGAGAAAAGAACTGAATACCCCGGTCATCAACAACCCGGAGGCAAACCAGTTTTTCATGGACCATATCGCATTGAAACGCTGGGGCAGCCGGAAGAGATCGGTGGAGCTATTGTCTTCCTGGCCTCGGACGCTTCTAGCTTCATGACCGGTGCGGCCCTTGTCTTCGATGGTGGCTGGACAGCGGAATAGTCTCTGACGTCTGCCAGTGTTTGTGTGAAAGGGTGTTGTCGCTACAAAAGACAGCATTGCTTCAGATCAGAAAGGAAGATTGGAATGCGCATCGGCCTTGCCGTCTATGGAACGGTATTTAGCATGGGCCTTCATCCCGCCTCTGGACGCCCTACCCTTCTACCACACCAGGTGATGGAACAAGCTCTGACTGCTGGCTTAAGCGGTGTAGAGCTTCCCGTTTCTCTTCTGGATGGTGAGGATGTCGCAGCAGTCGCTCGCTATGCTCACGAACATGGTCTCTACATCACGCTGGCGACTGGTGGCTACAAACCTGAGAAGCTGGCTGCGGCTTGCGTGCTGGCGGCTCAACTGGGAGCCAAGACGGTGCGTACTGTGGTCGGGGGTGCAAAGATCGGCGGAGACCGGCGGCCACTGGCGGGTCGCTGGCAGCTCTTTCTTGAGGAAGTACTGGCCGCTCTGCGCGAGGCCACGAAAGTAGCAGAGCGCAATGGCATCAGCCTGGCAGTTGAGAACCATCAAGACCTGGCATCCGAAGAATTGCTCTGGCTCTGCGAGTCTATCGGCTCCCCCCATTTTGGCATTACTTTGGACACCGGAAATCCCCTTGCCACTGCCGAGCATCCCCTGGACTTTTTCAGAAGTGTGGCTCCGCACGTCAAAAACGTCCATCT
>DATMNR010000079.1:0-3447 GCA_035568795.1 Ktedonobacteraceae bacterium | reverse complement strand
GAAATAGGGCGCAGAAGGTGTGCATCATTCATTTCATCGGTGATTTTTACTTCTGCTGTCTCTGCGTATGGACTGAGCAGTCTGCGCATTCGGCCTTGAGGATCATCATACAGGCTCATTATTGGGCTGAGATTTGTAACGCATGCACGTAGTAGTTTTAGCCGATCATCTTTTGGTTTTGCCAACGTATGCTCATGCGGAAGTACAATCCGGGCATTCCATGGCTCCAAACGTACGCGAGCCAATAAACTGGTACGTATATAAGTCTGACCATTGTAAGCAAATATCTGTTGATACAGATAATAACAAGGAGTAGCTTCCTGCTGTAGGATTGAGTTCATGCGCCATTCGGCAAATGTTGCTGCTGCTCGTGTGTAACGATTATTCAAAGATGTATCATCTGGTTCGTCCATCCCCAGCTCAAGACGGATAATGTTGTATGGGTTGCGAGCATAATATCTTGTTTGAGCTTCCTCTGAAATTACGTCATAGGGAGGTGTTATTACTTGTGCGAGGTTACCAGTAGCTTCGCCATTGTAGCGAATTCCTTGTAGTGGTTGTACATCTGCCATACTTTCAAATTCCTTCACTTTGAGTTCTGTTGATTTGGTTCAGAACATATTCTATCACGCATGAAAAAGGCTGATATAGACACACACCGATAGTGCGATTACCGAGAGTGATGGATCTCGAAGGTAACTATTCAAGTTTGAAAAATAGAAAATATGTTCTAGAAATCTCTTGACTTATTCAGTGATCCGTGTTATCATAGCTTTTGTTAGAACAAAAGTTCAAAACTTAATATGCTCTCTCAACCCCTATCTTTCCTCAAATTCACCTCTTTTGGCGGTCGGGTGCAATCTCCTCTCCCCCTCCCGGCCGCTGTAGTGGGAGGAAGTGGTGAATGTGTTTGACTTATTGCTGTTTCTTTCATGCGCATATATTGACGCTTCATCGTTCTATCGCTAGAATGGAGATCGTCAAAAGCTAATTGTGTGCAAATGAAAGGCGCTAAATGCATGAATCCAACGCTGATAGAATATCTCGGGTTTGTTGTTGCTGCTCTTATTCTTGGTTGGGCTATCATTGAGATACGCAGAAGGTACCTTCGCCAACGAAGGGTAGATTCAAAGCCCCTGAATACCTGGGTTACGTTGGATTCTACCTTAGAGGATGATATTGAAAAGTCTTTACCGGCTGAAGAAAGTGATGAGGACGAGGAAAGCGTAGCGGAAGCGAATATTCAAATTCGAGCACAACACAACGGATATCATTCAGAGAGCAAAAAGCTTTTATGATTTACAAAATATGTTTGTATGCAATAACTTAATCTGATCTTATTCTTTCGATTCCCCTAACAAGCGCTTGACCTCCGCAAGAACATCATGTACATCCAATTCAGGGAGACTATTGGATTCGCTTAAGGTATGAGTAACTTTAATCTCTCCAGTCGCGCCATCTATCTCCTGCATATTTTCGATTTCTTGGAAGAAGTCTTTCTCACACTCCTCCAGAGCCTGTTGAGTAGTAAGAGTACCGTAGATAATGCGAGGTATCAAACTGTGATACATTGCTGCTGTCTGCATTATTGCGCTAAAGACAAGCTGAAATTGGTCCTCAGTTATACCAAAATTTGCGAGAGGAACGGCCTCCTCCAGGCGTACTTCACCATCTTCCAGATCGATGCCGAATTTACCCATTGCGATCCGATAGTTGACTGCAAGTATGGCTTCAAGGCATTGAAGTCGCTTCTTTGTAGTTATTGTGCCGAAATGTGGCACTATGAACATCAATTTGCGTATCTCTTCGCTTTGTTGAATATGTACAATCAGTCGCCATTGTCCATTGTCTCCCCGGAAGGCAAGTTCGATAATCTGCTGCTCTTGATCTACATTGGCAATACTAAGCCCCATGTTGGTCAAGTAGACAACAAGTTGGGGAATACCGAAACTGTCAGCCATACTTTAACTCCTTCTATGTCAACTAACAGTTAGCTGGTGAGTATATGAGGCAACTGCGGGAAATGGGTATATGCACCGCCATTATGGTTTCAGTATATCATATTTGTTTGTTCTACTTAAAGCAGAACGAATTTGTGGAGCTTCGCAGAATATTTGCATGAAGCCCCACTATTGGGTTTTTTAAAGTCATGGGCCGCTATATCTGATTATTCAAGCATTTCTCCCTGTGTCAATGCTAAGCCGGGTTCATGTCCAGAAATCTCCAGTTTTGCTCCAACACCTTTGCGTAGCATGGGTACTTTGTCGAGTGCTTCCCAGGGTGCATCGATATCTGTGCGGCCAAAATGGCCAAATGCGGCTGTAGGTTGATAGATTGGGCGGCGCAGGTTGAGTGACTGGATAATACCAGCCGGACGTAGATCAAAATGCTCATTGATCAATTGAATGATTTCTTCATCCGAAACTTTACCCGTATCAAATGTATCTACAAAAAGCGATAACGGCCGGGCTACGCCAATAGCATACGATACTTGCAGTTCTAGTCGGTCAGCAAGTCCCGCAGCAACAATATTTTTAGCAATATAGCGTGTCGCATACGAGGCCGAGCGATCTACTTTAGTTGGATCTTTGCCGCTGAAAGCTCCGCCGCCATGACGAGCCATTCCACCATAGGTATCTACGATAATCTTACGACCAGTTAATCCGGCATCCCCCATGGGGCCTCCTGTGACGAAACGACCTGTTGGGTTCACGAAAATCTTGGTATTCCTATCGAGCAGATGGGCCGGTATAATCGGTTTGATGATGTGATCGATTACGTCCTGGCGAACCTGCTCATGATCGATGTAGTCAGCATGTTGTGTGGAGATGACAATGGTATCCACACGTACGGGTCGACCATGTTCATATTGTATGGTCACTTGACTCTTTCCATCAGGTCGCAGATAAGACATTGGACCGACCCCTCCCCATGATCGACGTCGAACCTGCGAAAGTTGACGCGTGAGTTTATGAGCCAGGCTGATTGGCATAGGCATATATTCAGGAGTTTCATTGCAGGCAAAACCAATCATCATACCCTGGTCGCCTGCGCCTATGCGTTCTAACTCATCATCACTAAGGTGTACCACACTGCCTTTGGCCTCCAGAGAATTGCTGACACCCATGTCAATATCAGGAGATTGCTTTCCAATCGAGGTGACGACGCCGCACGTTCTGTAATCGAAACCGTAATCGGCGTTAATGTATCCTACCTGCTCGATTGTCTTGCGAACGACGGCTGACATATCGATCCATGCAGTCGTCGTGATTTCACCTGCAACAAGCACCAGACCCGTGGTGGTAGCTGTCTCACATGCTACTCGAGACATAGGATCTTGCACCAAGATCGCATCAAGCACAGCATCTGATATCTGATCACATAATTTGTCGGGATGTCCTTCAGTGACCGATTCGCTAGTGAAAAATGATTTTGGACTTTGTGTAA
>DATMNR010000078.1:0-8433 GCA_035568795.1 Ktedonobacteraceae bacterium | reverse complement strand
ATACGGTGCGACTCACTCACTGCTCGTAGTCTTTGTAAGGGCGGGTTGAGATGAGGGGTTGGGACCCTTGCGATCGCCCTGGGGGCTGGGTAGAGTCTGCTTGACTTGACGGCTATCGGCTGGGTACACTCATCATCCTCATCAACACTCGAAACATTGATTCACCCCACCCTCGCTTTTTCTATAACCTGCGCCAGAATCCTGATCCCTGCCCCAATATCTTCAGGCTTAGCACAACTGAAAGCAATGCGCAGGTTATGTTCCCCATCACCAGGATTGACAAAGAACCCCTCACCTGCCGATACCAGCACACCATCGTGCTCAGCAAGTCGCTTGACGTCCTGAACAAAGGCATTCTCTGGTAAACTCAGCCAGATGAAGAAGCCGCCTTTCGGACACGTCCACTTCGTATCAGACGGCATATACTTGCTCAAAGCCTCTAGCGCAACATCACAGCGCATTTTGTAAAGTGACTGCAGGTGGTGTATATGCTTCTCCAAAGCTCCGGTTTGGCAGTACTCCGCAACCATGCGTGCAACGAATGGGTTCGCGCCACCTCCCATCTGTGCCACTCCACAATTGACACAGTACTGGATAGACTCCTCCGAACCCACAAGCCACCCAAGGCGCAAGCCGGGCGCAAGCGTTTTCGAGAAACTCCCGATACTAAATACCTGCTTGCCATTCGCGAGTGCATAAAAGCTGGCAGGCAACTCCCCTTCAAAAGCAAGATCGCGATAGACATCATCCTCGACAATCAGCAAGCCATAGCGTTGTGCTATTCTGATGATCTCGATACGTCGGGCTTCTGGCAACGTACTGCCTGTCGGGTTATGAAAGTTCGGTATGGTATACAGCAGACTGGGAAATATACCCCTTGATTGCAGTTGTACCACTTGTTTTTCTAATTCACTCGGGATGAGGCCATCGTCATCCATTGGGATTGAGCACAACTCAATATGATGATCCCGAAAAACGTGAAGTGCATCAACATATGTCGGTGCTTCGACCAGCACAACTCCACCCGGTTCGGCATATAATCTCGCAAGCATATCCACACCACCTGTTGAGCCTGCAATCATCATCAGATTTGCAGGTTGTAGTGAAAGGCCTTGTTCTCGCTGCAATTTCCCCACAAGATACTCAATCAGGCTCCACGTCCCCTGCTCCTTCCCATACTGCAGTGCTACATATGCATCAGGCGAGTTTACAACCTGTAGCATTGCGCTATGCAGTTCCTCTGTTAGCAACGTCTTCGGATCCTGGTGTCCAAAGTTCAACGAAATGGTATTAGCTGACGTTCCCTGTGCTAAATCATTTGAGATCAAAGCTGTGTCCTTTCCCCATGAAGCGCTCCAGGCCAAATGGTTGAATCAATGCTGGTGTCTGCCCGCTGGCAATCAACTCTGCAACCGTCTTGCCTGTGATCGCACTCAGTTCAAATCCACCTGGGCCATGTCCCGTTGCCAGAATCACATTCTCCCATCCAGGCGCTTTACCAAGAATTGGGTATGAGTCCTGCGACCAGGGACGTAGGCCTGCCCAGATATCTGCTATCGCGGCATGCTCAAGCTCCGGTACAAGTTGGATAGCGCTCGAAAGCAGCCATGCGATGCCACCTGCTGTATTGCTTTTATCGAAACCTACTTGCTCAATCGTTGCTCCAACATAGATCGTGTCATCAATTTTAGGCACTATATATATCCCATTACCAATAATCGTATGCTTGAGCGGTGTCGCTTGCTGTCTAAGCGAAAGGATTTGTCCTCGCGCAGGGAAGACAGGGATATTCAAACCAAGCCAACTCCCTACATGCTCTGACCAGGCGCCTGCAGCCACCACGACACAATCACAAGGTATTGTCCGTCCCTGCGCTGTCTGAATTCCTATCACCTTGTCAGATTGCTGCTTGAAACCTGTAACCTCGCTATGCTCATAGAAGATTGCTCCAGACTTCCGAGCAGCCTCTGCATACGCCCTGGTCATCAATCGTGGCCTGATACTGACTGTATCTGGCACATAAAGGGCTGCATCCAAAATATGATCTAATAAAGGCTCGTATTCGTACATCTGATCGCCTGTCAACCACTTTACCTCTCCCCCCTGCGCTTGCCAAATCTCAGCATACTTCTTCAGCGTAGTCTGATCTTCTGCATCCATTAGGATGTGCAAAGCTCCTGTTTGGAAATACTCGACCTGCACGCCGCTCGCAGCTTCAATCTCTGCGATAACCTCCGCAGTCATTGACCAGCTCGCTAAAAACAGATCGGCGACTGCTTTTGGCCCGGTGAGTACCTCTGCCGGAGAGAGCAATCCCGCTGCAGCCCTCGAAGCTTCGGCCGCAATCTCTTCGCGTTCAATTACACTGACCTGCACACCAGCCTTGCTCAGTTGGTAAGCTATAGAGCAGCCGATAACGCCTCCACCAATAATAGCCACATCCGTTGTTTGATTCATGCTCATATTGATGCTCCTTTGCTCTATTGTAGCATCAATCAATAAACATGAGCGCCCTCTCTTCTCACCACAATCCCAAGAATTAAGCAAATATTGAGAAATTTTCTGCTTTTTTGAGAGCCAAAAGATATTTCTTGACTAAGCTATCTGTACAGAACAATACAAGCAATCTAGGACCCTGAGCGCCATGAACTTCGTAAACAAATAAGCATGTTCTCATTGTGAAAGGATGATCCAGATGTCAGCACCCTTAGATACTCCACAACTAGTCAGAGATGCGCAGAAAGGGAATTCCGAAGCTTTCACAACCCTTGTTCAGCTTTTCCAAAAAGAAATCTACACCTACACGGCAAAACATGTCAGAGACCATGAAGATGCTCATGATCTAACCCAGCAAGTATTTCTGAAAGCCTGGCTGAACATTAAGAGCCTCAAGAAGACAACATGCTTTAGGCTCTGGCTGTATAGAATTGCCAAAAATGTGATCAATGACCATTGGAGAAAGAAAAGGATTATCGCCTTATCATGGGATGATCTTACGGCAAAAGATATGCTGTCTGATATCCCTGGACCTGAAGATGGAACTGAAAGGACAGAGCTTATTAAAATGGCATTAACCAGACTTCC
The DNA here is from genome assembly GCA_035568795.1 of Ktedonobacteraceae bacterium. Lineage (GTDB taxonomy): Bacteria > Chloroflexota > Ktedonobacteria > Ktedonobacterales > Ktedonobacteraceae > DATMNR01. The sequence continues at coordinate 5,349 of DATMNR010000078.1, read as the reverse complement.
ACCGAAGTTACGACTATGCTTGCTCTTATATACCCTTGATGGATTTTCACCATCGGAGACCGCCAGAGCTGTTGGTATCAAGGAAGCGAGCGTCGGCACCTATATCAGCCTGGCGCGCAAACAGTTACGCTCAATTTACCACCATTTAGAGAATGAAAATGTAATTGAGAAACTTATGAGCATATGATTGAAAATATGAATGGGTTTCTATTGACACTTCAGTTTGTATCATTTATCCTCATATTGTGTCACTTTATCTCCTCGTGTCACAGCAGAACAGGAGAATAAATAATGTTTCGAATGCGATCGATACTCACGCAAAAAACCAATACTGAGGACTTGTGGAAACACTACCTCATCGACATTATCGTAGCAGTCGTTGTAGGACTTCTTTTAACCCTCCTTGTCTTCACTCTTCCTCTTCATCTTCGCCTGGCTACAATTCTACTAGTTTATCTGTTTATTGTCCTCTATCTCGTATATACGCGCGGATTTAGAACCGCTATCCTGGCTGCTTTTATCGGGTGTGCAGTCCTTGATTTTTTGATTGTGCCACCTATTCTTTCAATCTCGGTAGCTCATGTTGAGGATGGTTTGTAACTGCTCATCTTTCTGTTGTTCGCTGTCACGTTAAGTTACTCTTACTCCCATCTGCGAAATCGTATGGAGAAGGTAAAAAGGCAGAAGACCGAAGAGAGCATTCAATACGAAGAACAATTACACAAACAACAGGAGGAAGTCAATCGTAGGGCTCGTCAAATGAGCGTCTTTTATGCTGTAATGCAGGCAACAAGAGATCAAAATGATTTGAGATCACAATTGGACCTTATTGCGCGCACTATCGAGGAGACTTTCTGCACGTGTGGAGTAGTTAACTGCTCATTTCTTCTCCCAAATTTGGATAATCAGCGTTTCCTGGATATGCTTGTTAGACGAAATTCCGGCACTGAAGATCTCTCATCCAACGAAGAAGCAAGTGTGATGTGGGTGATGCAACATGCTGAATCCGTGGTAATATCGGATGTACCTTTAATCTCACACCAAAAAGGGAGTTATCTACGCAGAGTTGTTGCCAATAACAAGACGAGTGACCGCGAAATTTACCATCGCAACTTTCTGGTTCCCCTCATTTCAGGACGACGTGTACTTGGAGAATCGGGAGAAAAGGTGCTTGGCGTATTACACATCCTGATAGAAGATATTGATCATCCTGAACTTACAGTTATTAAGAAATCCCTGGATTTGTCTTCCCAATCACCTGCAACACAATCAGAACTTTTTCCGAAACTGATAGATCACGCCGTGTTTTTAATTGAACAGGCCTTGATTGATCGTGCGCTGATGCAACAGGAAGCGCTGAATAAGGAACTTCAGAAGCGAACTGAAGAGTTACACACTGCAATCATTTCTTCCGTTTCCCACGATTTCCATTCTCCTCTCACTTTGATAAAAGGGGCAGCAACAAGTTTAGATAGCCAGGGTTTACGCAGCTATAGTGAAGTGGAATATCATCAAACGCTTCAAGCTATCGTGAGCGAAGCCAACTGGTTAGAACGTATCGTCATGAGAATGCTCGATCTGTCACGTATCGAACAGGGAGCGCTAAAACTCGAAAAAGAGTTATATCCTATCGAAGAAATTATCCTTTATACCCTGGATTTAGGACATATGCGTTCGCTCATCCAGGGACGTAATATAAAAAAAGATATTCCTGAAGATTTACCTCCTGTGGAATTAGACCCAAGCCTTATTGGACAGGTATTAGTAAATCTTATTGAAAACGCTATTCGCTATACACCAAAGGAGTCACCAATTGAAATCTGGGTGCGAGCAAATAAAGCAGAACTGTGTGTGAGTGTCGATGATCATGGCCCTGGTATAGCTCCATCAGAGTTGAATCACATATTTGAGAGCTTCTATCGAGGGAAACAAGGAATCAATCGAAGTGAAGGAACATTTCCAAACGAGGGTTCAGGTCTCGGGCTGGCCGTATGCAAGGGATTTGTAGAAGCCCATGGAGGGCGTATCTGGGCGGAAAATAAAGAGGGCGGAGGAGCGAGGCTGCAGTTCACCCTGCCCTACATCCATAGAAAGGAGAAAGCATGAAAAAGATTCTCGTGGTTGAGGATCGAGATACAGCAGTGCATCAACTGAAGCAAAGTCTGGAAGGCAATGGATACGAGGTCTATATTGCGCGTAGAGGCAGAGAGGCGTTAGATATGATTGCCCAACTTCGAGTCGATCTAGTGCTACTTGATCTTGGGCTTCCGGATATAAGCGGTCTCCATATTTGTAAAGAGTTTCGAGCGGATTACCCAACATTGCCTATCATTATTCTTTCAGTAAAATCTGATGAAAGTGACAAGGTACGCGCACTCAAACTGTGTGCTGACGACTATGTCTCTAAACCGTACTACACTGATGAGTTGCTTGCTCGTATCAATGTACAATTTCTCCATGCAGACCGCATGCGCTCCGGTACTGAAAGACGAACATTCACAGCAGGGCCATTAGAAGTAAATTTTGTGCAACACCGGGTGAGAGTCAATGGGCAAGAAATTGAGCTGACATTTACTGAGTTTGAGTTATTAAAAACCCTCGTGGCCAATACTGGCAAGATTGTCACCTATGATTTCATCCTCTCCAAAGTCTGGGACGATGATGACAACTCCGAGCGCAAGAATATTCATGTGTATGTCAATCGTTTACGTAAAAAAATTGAGAACCCAGCCAAATGCCGTTTTATTTACAACGAAGCCAAAGTTGGTTATCGCTTCCAAGCTGAAGGTTCGCAGTAGCCAATAGCACCCAGGTAAATCAGTATAGCGGCACCTGTTTTAATACCTGAAAAGAAACGTGCTATCTCCATATTCTCATTAGGCGCGTGGTTCGCTTCATCAGCATTTGCATAAGGCACACCAAAAGTTGGAATACCCAGAGTTTTGGTAAACACATATTCTGGAATGCTAGCCCCCATTGCTGGAACAAGAAGGGGATAGGCACCCTGCGCAGCACGTATAGCCTCTCGAATCGGTACAGTAAAGGGGGAATCCAGCGAAGTCTTGGAGGGATCCATTCCTCCATGGCTGCTAACACTGACTTCTGGGGCAAAGCGTTGCACATGAGCCTTGACCTTTGCCAGGATCTCCTCGGCAGTTTGAGCCTCGACGAGTCGAATATCGCACTTGGCAACAGCTTCATGCGGGAGAACTGTTTTGGAACCAGGTCCTCCATATCCACCATGAATTCCATTAATAGTGAGCGTTGGCCCTGCTGCGAGACGTTCAAAATAGCCGCGCTCCTTCGGCTCATCGAGGCGCTTCAGACCAAGTGAATGTTTTACTTCATCCACATCGATAGGAAGTTGTTCCAATGCCTCTCGTTCCTTTTCTGTAATTGGCAGAACATGCTCGTAAAATCCATCAATTGTGACCTCGCCTCGCTCATTTTTCATAGTGGCTAGCAGATGAACCAGCGTCCACAGAGGATTGGGCGCGATTCCTCCCCAGTGACCTGAATGAAGATCTCGGTTTGCCCCATAAGCGCGCAATTCGATATCCAGAACGCCGCGCACTCCGAAACAAAGGGTCGATTGTCCATTTTCGTGGACAGGACCATCACTGAAAATGACCATATCCGCCTTCAATTCATCACGATGCTCACTGACGAACTCGGGCATATGCGGACTGCCCACCTCCTCCTCACCTTCAAGCAAAACCTTTACATTGCAGGGTAACGTTCCCCAACAGGCTAGAAGAGTCTCAAGAGCCATTAACAGGGCAAAATGCTGTCCTTTGTTGTCACCCACACCACGGGCATAGAGACGACCACCGCGAATAGTGGGCTCAAAGGGCGGCGAAATCCATTCCTCTAGCGGATCGGGCGGTTGAACATCATAATGTCCATACAGCAAAACTGTTGGTACATTTCCACCCACAAAATACTCGCCAAACACCATAGACCAGCCGCTGGTAGGCATAATACGCACCGACAAACCCATCTCTCGCATCACACTTGCGATATATTCAGCGACCTCACCAATCCCCTCACCATAAGCGCTGATACTCGGACGTCGCACATAATCAATCAGTCGTGCCAAAAAAGCCTGAGCGTGTTCATCAACATACGCAAAAACATCATCTAAATTGGGAGTGGGCGACCTATCCATTATCTAATGCTCCGGAGAAAGCCACATCTGTTGTCTGTCTCGTACTCATGTTGATGCTCCTTTGCTCTATTGTAACATCAATTCCTCATAGTCGATGATGATATCACAGCAGCACTTTCTCTCTCTCTCTAGTTTATTGTATGCTGAAAAGGCATTGAGAAGAGTGTACAGATTCAACGGGTCAGATAGTCACCGCGCTCAGCGTAGAGTGCCTCGTATTGCCTCGCTCCTGAGCAAGAGTTCAAAAACCGTCAATTTGACGGCTACTCAGAACTTTTTTCCTGTAAAGTCGCTTTTACCCTACTTGGGTAGAAGTGTAGCCACAGCCATAACGTCATCTATTTCCCCAGCAAGTTGAAAAACACCTGACAGAATGATATAAAAGAAGTGCTCGTATCTCAGTTTTTCAGGAGATGATACAGAACAAGACTAGAAGGGGGCGAGATGGAGACAGAGGTTCAAGCGTTTTTAGCATCCTACACTCCTGAGGTGCGCGATCTCGCATGGAAACTTCGCGCACTGGTGTTTGAGGTCATTCCGCATGTGCAGGAACTCGTCGATGCATCTGACATGATGATTGGCTATGGTCTCAATTCCAAATGGGCAGACATCATTTGCGTCATCGCCCCCTATACATCGCATGTGATCTTGATGTTTGGGAAAGGTGGAGAGTTGCGTGATCCAGAAGGGATGCTGAAAGGCACAGAGAAACATGTCCGCTACATCAAGATCGTGGAAGCGAGTGATATTGAAGATCCTGAAGTACGAACACTGCTTGAAAATGCTGTTGCTGCACAGCAATCGTGATCTGGGATGGACGAGGCAGTGTTCACTGGAACCTTCTTTGCATTCAATGCCACAATTGTTTCTTTGTTACATTATCCTCGCCTGCCTATGTAGAACCCAGGTCACAACACCCCAAATTTCAAAATCGTCGCGCGAAGTGACTTCAATGACTGGATAATTCGGGTTTTCCGATTTCAGGAATATTTTCCTGTTTTGTATAATCTGTAGTCGTTTGAGGGTAAATTCCTCGCCAATTCTCGCGACGACTATTCGGTTGTGAGTTGCTGTGACAGCGCGATCAATCACAATAATATCGTCGTGATAAATACACGCTCCAGTCATGGAGTTGCCGCTTACCCGCATAAAATAACTGCTCGTTGGGTGAGGCACAACCA
>DATMNR010000077.1:0-7351 GCA_035568795.1 Ktedonobacteraceae bacterium | reverse complement strand
GAACTGCCAATCATAACATGGCTCAATCATCCTGCATATGGAGTGATCGAGTCATGAGATGAAAGCATCTCCAAAAACAGGAACGTAAATCGTACGTCGGCAACGTATGCTGTATGTCACTGGGTGCAGTGAAAGTCATATGTCTGGTTTGGGTGGCACAGTTGGGCAAGGGCCTGTAATGGCCCTTGCCCAACTGTCTATCTTCCTTGAGGAGGTAAACACATCTTGGAGGTAGAAGTATATCCAATAGGCAGCCGGGTACGCGTGGCGAATTATAGTCCTTTCAGGGGCCTCAAAGGAACTATCTGTGCAGTCAATATGATCGATATTGATCAGGATGAGCATTTTTGTTTTTACCACATCATTTTAGAAGGAGTGCAATTGAAAGAACCAATCTGGTTTGAATATACTGAAGTAGAGCTTATAACTCCTCCTTATGTTGAGACTGTGGCAGTAGAACAAGAGCGTTCAAAGGGTGGCTATCTGGAGGGGACTTCGTTATAGCCAAACGCACAGAAGTCGGTCTGGTATACCTGGCGGGTCTTGTTCAGGGTGTGGCTCTCGTCACTTTCCCAGCCGCCAGTTCAATCTTTACCAGTCCGCACCCCCAGGGCTACGGATTCACCACTTCCCAGTATGGGATGATGTTCCTGCCTCAAGTTATACTTGCCATCCTGGCTTCAAGCCTGGCGCCAACGTTAGCCCAACGCTGGCATTTGAAGCGAGTTTTCCTACTTGGCCTTGGCAGCAACTTGGTCTCGATGATCTTGCTTGCTTTCCTGGTAATCAAGCCGCAGTCCACAAAAGCTGCAGAAATGGGCACAGGAACTAATAAGGGAAAAACGGTATGACTTTCGGTTCAGTCCTCAAACTTCGATAGTTACACACGTGAACGCATAAAAAACGAACGCTCGCGCTTTGGACTTATTGCCATTTATGCCGTAAATACCACGCTATAGCGTAGGTCTCCACTGAATGTTGCGCCAGGTTGCGCCTCGAGAAGGTGAGCTGCTTCTCGAAGAGCGGTACTCTGCTGATGTAGATTGATGGCATCTGTCGAGCATGTTTGAGACTCAATGCAGATGGAGGGGAGCTGTTGGGGTGTAAAGATCACCTGGTGCGTGAGGTCGTCTGTGGCTGAGATGTGCAACTGCATCGCAAGCGTTGTATAGTCTACGATGCTGAGCGCAGGCTTTTTGAGTCGTGTATAGACATGATCGAGCTTGAGGTAATCAACCCGAACAGGCTCACGCAGGTCATACATGGCATACATCACCTTACTGACATCAAAGATTCTACCTGTCGGGAGCATATCATCATCTGCTTCCATGACTGCTTGCGCTGGAATGCTGATGGATACATCGTGCTTGTCCGCAAAGGTTGAGAAGTAGGGATGAAGGGCAAAGCCAAAAGGAAGCGTACGAGCGCCCTGATTGTGTACCTGATAGGTCACGCTCAGTTCAGTACCAGAGAGCGTATACGTCAGGGACAAGCGGCTATCGAAGGGGTATGAGGTATAGTAGGGACTTTCAGCATTGACATAAATGTATGTGGTGACGCTGACCGCATCTGGCCCAATGACAGGTTGCGAGTAGTGCCAGGGCCGATCAAAGACCAGACCGTGAATGAGCGTTGGGTATCCTCCTGGCCTGTGAACATTTTCAAGCGAATAACTCTGTCCCTGATAGGTGTAGCGCTTGTCGCGTACCCTGTTTGGAAATGGCCAGAGGACAAAGGTTCCAGTGAAGTCTCTGTTTGTAAGGAGTTCATAGTCAGTGTAAATCAGATCATGCTCTCCGGCACGGAAGCGGAACAGATTACTGCCGTATTCAGGAGCGATGCAGACAAGTATATTGAGTGCGGAGTCACTCTGATCAGTAGAATAGAGCGAAATAGTGGTAGTATCGAGCGCCGGGTCCTGACCCACTTCTGCTGTGTAGAGCCTGTTTTTTGCGGACTTGTCCTCGGTAGAAGGCATCTGTTTCTGCTCTTCTGTCATGAAATTGTTCTCTCTTTCATATGGAAATTGTATGGCTATTTCCCGAGGATCTGAATTTCCATCGGCCGCAGATTGATAGAAATCGCATGCAGCGGGCCATTGGTCACCCCGCCATCCATCTCTGCGACCTCGACAGTGCCAGCAGGACATTCGATTACAGGTCCCGGCGTCTCAAACTGATCCTGGTTACTGTAGAGAACCCGAAATTGCTTCCCGACGGGGTTGATGCCCTCGTCAACAGTAACTATTCCAGCCCAGTTGCTCTGCGTATTTGTGTTCGCAACGATCAGGACCTCCTGGTCGGACAGAATGCGCGAATAGCTCACGATGCCTGGAGCGCTGTTGGAAACACCGAAATGCACCCCGTCACCCGAGATCGGACGGAAGTAGCAACGGCCATAGCGCAGGGCTGGCTGCGTATCGCGCACACGAGAGAGGTGTTGGATGGCCTGAAAGTAGATGCTGTTCTGCGAGAAGGCGTCGGGTTTGCCCCACAGTGCTTCTCTCACCCACTCAGATGCAGAACCACCTCCTGACAGACCTTGCTCGGTCCCGTAATACAGGCAAGGAATGCCTGGCAGGCTGAAGAGGCAGCCAACGCCAAGTGAGACTTGCTCATCATAGGCATCGGGCTTGCTCGGATCCCGGTAGAAGAAGCGCCAGTTCTGGTCGTGATTGTCCAGGAAGGTGACAAAATAGTTACTAGCATCACCGTGGGTGCTGAGGACGCCAGACTCCACCTGTTTGCGGTACTCATACATTCTTTGAAGTTCCGAAGGTGCGATTTCCCCCTTGATCACTGCGGGCAGCTTGTAGAATAGAGGATAGTCAAGAGCAGCATCCACGCCGATCGGATCACCCTCGGCCATAGCATTACGACCGATGAAATGGGCAATCTGTTCCTCGGTCCCCCAGACCTCACCAAAAGTGAAGAAGTTTTTCTTGCCAATGCTCTGCGCGAATTCGCGAACGGAGTTGGCAAAGTTGCGCGCGAAAAGGGGATCAAGATACATCAATGTATCGATACGAAAGCCATCAACATCGTATTTCGCGATCAGATAATTGAAGGAGCGCACCAATGTTTGAAACACGATCATGCCCTCGGTAGTCTGGTAATCGGTCACAAGGGCCTTGAGTGAATAGAAGTCCCCCTGGGGAATGATCTGAGAGTCAATAAAGGCATTGCCCTGACGCTTGAAAAAGCGGTTCCCTTGTAGTTCGCTCGGCCAGATTGCAGCGTTCAGTGGAGGGTTGGACGGAGCTTCTGACCATGCAGGATTCGGGTTCCCATCCGCATTGTTCCAGAGAATAGGGAGAGGCTGATTGGTCCAGGGAGCAAGAGAGCCAAAACCGGGATAGGAGAAGACATCGCCAACATGGTGCAGGACGATATCAAATATAACGTATACGTTGCGGGCGTGCGCCTCGTCAACCAGATCGCGCAATTCACTTTCCACAAATTGTGGATCGTTGATTGCACGCTCAGGGTCAGATGAAAAGCGTGGCTCGATGGCCAGGAAATTTTGAAAGCCATACCCATGATAACTTGGTGAGAACTGGCAGTTTTTCAGCAGTGGCGAAAGCCAGATAGCGCCTACTCCCAGCTCTTGCAAATAATCCAGTTGTTGCTTCATACCTGCAAAAGTACCGCCCTGGAAATCGCTCCAGGGCTGATTCCAGGGCTGGTGGCGAGGTGGGATAGCGGGATTATTGAAGCGATCCACCATCATGAAATAGATCCAGATATCGCGCCAGTCGATGGGTGATGGAAAGGGTGTCAGTACTTCAACATTGCGATTTCCCACGTATACCAGCTTGACTCCCGGCTGGTACGCCTGGTCCAGTGTACTTTGTACTTCAGCATCCCAGACAGAATCGGGCATGATACTATCATCCTTTCCTCAAATGTCTCAATCAACCTGCCTACTTCACAAGGTGAGATTTGATGTCACTACACAACTGTAGTAGACGAATTTCCTCCCAGAGCTTGATCCAGAGCGTGACAGGCGCTGATCAGAGCAAGGTGGGTAAAGGCCTGGGGAAAATTCCCGAACCCTTCACCTAAAGGACCAATCTCTTCAGAGTACAAGCCAAGGTGATTGGCATAGGTAAGCATCTGTTCAAGGTTCTGCCTGGCTTCTTCCAGTTTGCCCGCGCGCGTCAAAGCCTCTACTAACCAGAAACTACAGATTGAAAATGTGCCCTCAACTCCTTTGAGGCCATCGTTTGCTGCGTTCTCACGGTAGCGATAGACATGGGGTTCATGCATTAATTCACGCTGAATACGCTCGATAGTATGCACGATGCGCGGATCGGTCTCGGCAGTGAATTTGGTGAGAGAGATGAGTAAGGCGCTCGCATCGACAGCATCACTACCATAATACTGCACAAAACTCTGCTTTTCCTCACTCCATCCTTGTTCCATGATTTCCTGGTAAATGGTATCGCGAGTGGCTCTCCATTCATCAAGTGGCGCAGGCAAGCTCTGTTCTTGCGCAATTTTGATGGCCCGATCAAAGGCCACCCAGCACATCACACGGGAGTGGACGAATGCTCTCTTCCCACCACGAACCTCCCAGATGCCCTCATCTCCACCTTGCCAGTTCTTCTCCAGCCAATTGATGAGGCGAAGTATATAGACCCAGCCACCATAGTAGATGCCCCTCTTGCGCATATACACGTAGACCCCATCCAGGAATTCACCAGTGATATCGAGCTGCAATTGCGTGTACGCGCCATTGCCAATGCGTACCGGGCGACTGTGGCGGTAGCCATCCAGGTGATCCAGGGTGATTTCGGTCATGTCGTGGCCACCGTGAATGGTGTACATGGTTTGCAGCGAGCCATCTTCCTTCAACTCAGAAGCTCTGGCACGAAGCCAGTTTACAAACGCCTCTGCCTCCTCGTGGAAGCCGAGCGTAAGCAAACTGTGAATGGTTAAAGAGGAATCCCGCAGCCAGGTATAGCGGTAATCCCAGTTGCGTTCGCCTCCCATACTCTCTGGCAAACTTGTGGTGGGCGCGGCCACAATTGCGCCGGTTGGAGCATAGGTCAGTAATTTCAAAGTCAGGGCTGACCGCTGCACCATTTCGAGCCATCGACCATGGTAGCGGCACTGCGAGAGCCAGGTGCGCCAATAGCTTTTTGTGTCGAGCAGTATCTTCTGATAATCTGCAGGTGAGAGGTGTGATGGCTCAGCATGATGCTCACCTGCACTTTCAAGCAGAAAATAGGCCCATTGATCTTGGTGTAGCGTAAAAGTGCTGGTTACGCCTCCGTGATCATCTTCCTCAAGAGGGGCGGAAGAGAAGAGCCCAAGCCTCACTTCTGCATTCTCAAAGACTGCTCCTCGTTCCGAAAGACCAACGGAATGCTCATCTCGTGCGTAGTTAAATGCAGGACGACAGGTCAGCTCGAAGGTCAGGGAGCCTCTCACGACGCGTACAGCGCGTATGAGACGGTGTCGCTTCGTGTGGGTTTTTGAATGTTCGATAGGCATGAAATCGGTGATCTCACCAACACCATCGAGCGTGAAAAAGCGAGTGATTAGAATATTTGTTTCTGGGAGATAGTACTGTTTGAGCGTCATCTCGGGTGTGGCCTGTGGTGCGATGCTGAAGAAGCCGCCTTTTTCAGCATCGAGCAAGGCCCCAAAGACGCTGGGTGCATCAAAAGCAGGGATGCAGAACCAGTCAATCGTGCCATTTTTGCCGACCAGAGCGACCGTATGCAGATCACCAATGATCCCATGGTCTTCAATTGCCAGGTAGCTTCCTGCCTGCGGTAGAGACTGTACCATGTTTGTTTTTCCTCCTTTGAAAACATATATATTGTACTGGAACTCCTGATGGAACGGGAACGAAAGACAATACGGGTCAAATCGTCTTAAACACTACCGTCTTTGGTTAGGCGTCTACATAGAACTAGTAGAAACCCATTTCGATCTCTCGCGTACTGTGACAAGTCATTGTCACGAACCACTAAGTGGCTATACTATCTGCGCCTTCGGTTGTATCTGGGGCTTTCGCCTCAGTAGGAGCATCTTTCGTAGAAGCACCTTTCGCAGGCTCATTGCCAGAGTACTTTGCCAGCACGAACAAAGCGATAAGTAGCACTAAGACCAAAAATATGGGTACAGAAAACAAAACTATGACTTTCTCCATGACGTTCTTTCCTTGTTCCTTGAACTGCATGCTGTATGTAATCGTTTGATCTTTCGAGCCGATCGACCGTGAAGGTCGCCCCTACATAACATATATCATCGAAGCCTTGAGTCGGGCGACCGCGAGGGTTGCCCTTGTTATGATAATCTTCCTTACTTTGCAGGCTTTTGCGCTACATCCGGCTCTATTTTCTTGAGCTTAAAGACATAGAACAGAAACCAGAGCGAAGGAATGACAATGATCAGCGCGATAATAATGCCAACCAGCAAAAACTGCTGCGTCTCCAGTGGGCTGGAAGCGTTTGCATCTGTCACGTCTGGTGGGATGATATAGGGATATTGTGACACTCCCCACGAAAGCAGCAGCAATGCCGTTAAAGCGACGACCAACACACGTGCCCACACGTAGCGTCTGAACCATAACGCCGCTGCCGTTGCCACTCCGACCAGCATGGTCACAATCACCACGGGGATGGCTTTGTCCAGCAATCCATGCCAGAGAAATGGTGCCTCCGAGGGAGAAAGAATCAGGCCGAGCAGACCAAACACAGCGGTGAGCGCTCCTGCAATCAGTCCTCGACGGCGAAACGCCTCTGCCAGATCGTTCTGTCCTCTTGAGGTAGCCTCCACAGTCAGATAAATGGCGGAGATGGTTACACACAACGAAAGCGCCATGGCTCCAACGGTCAACGTAAAGGGCGTGAGCCAATCTGATCCGGTATTGGTGACAACCTGGCTTTCGTTTTGAATCACGATCACGCCACTGGCAATGGCAGCACCCGTGAGAGCCAGGAAGAATGGGGTCATGGCGCTGGCCACACTAAAGGTGCGACTCAAAATCTTGACGTTTCTAATTCTTTGAATACTGCCATGCGTTTTAAAAACAAATGACGAACCACGCAACACAATGCCGATCACCGCCAGCAGCAACGGGATGAAAAGCACGACGTTAATGGCTGCGAATGCTGGCGGAAAGGCCGTGAAAAAGACCACCAGCAGGAAGATCAACCACACGTGATTGGATTCCCACACCGGGCCGATCGACTCGTCGATTAAGGTTTCCTGGCGTGCTCCGCTCTCTCCAACGGCGAACAACTCTAGCATACCAGCTCCGAAGTCGGCTCCCCCAAAGATCGCGTAGATGAACAAGGCCAGCCACAGAATACTTAGCAGCACATCAGCGATAGTCA
>DATMNR010000076.1:0-4911 GCA_035568795.1 Ktedonobacteraceae bacterium | reverse complement strand
CTCAGACTTTGTTGAAGAACTTGCAATAATTACAGGTGAAGACAAGAAGCAAATCGCATCCTACAATCTCTCGCAACTGCTTGATTGGCGTTACCAGTATGCTCTTCAACAATATTATAGCTCTGAAATTCTTTCCCTATCAATGCGCAGGCCATTGAAAAGGCGCATGATAACAAGCATAAAAGACAGCATTTCTGAACTCAACACATGGATGTCAAGTGGAGGCTCTCTCTTTGGTTCACCAGAAGGGCATCTTTCACCTGATGGTAAAGTAAGTCCTATTAACTCCGGGTTTCATCGCATCTTACGTCAGATTCCTTTGGATACAAGGATAGTACCAATCTCTATAATGTATGACTTCATGACTATAGGACGAATACGTATTTTTGTAGACTTTGCTCCTACGATTGAAAATGCATCGCTGTTGCCCTCGAATGAACTAGACACACGGCTCCGCCAGGCATGGCTACATAGTGCCCGCATCACCTCAACTCAGCTCGCCAGTGGTTTTCTAGTAAATGCAGAACGTGAAGGACTATCATCGTTTACGTTCGATGACATTGTAGCTAGCATGTATCGCCAGGCAATAAAGCTGGCAAAGACTGGTCGGAATGTGGATCAGAATCTCTTGAAACAAGATCTGACGCGTAAACGAGCGAAAAGTTTCCTGGCTTATGCTGAACGCCACGAGTTGGTTCGTAGAATTGGAGCATCATCATGGGAACTAACATTGAATGAAACAGCCATTCAAGTGCGTCCAAGAGAAGTGGGTTATGATCAGTCGCCTCTAGTATATGCCTGGAATGAGTTGCAGGATATACTCAGCGTTTAGAAAATACAGAAAAATCCCCTTGCAGCCTTGCACGCAATGGTGTATTATATAGCGTGTTCGCACTCTCTTATTGAGAGTGCTAAAATAACTAGAGTTTACATTAGACTCACACCTGAAAATAGGGAGGATTTGGAGTATGACCACGGTGAGTGTAAAGATTCGACCGCTTGGTGATCGTGTGGTGGTCAAGCCACTATCGAGCGAAACCGTCACGAAGAGTGGTATCGTATTACCCGATACCGCTAAAGAGAAGCCTCAGGAAGGCGAAATTCTGGCAGTTGGGCCAGGAAAAGTAATGGACAACGGCAAGCGTACGTCCCTCGAAGTGAGTGTTGGACAAAAAGTACTCTTTGCCAAATATGCAGGTAGCGAAGTCAAATTGGATGGCGAAGAATATTTAATTCTGCGCGAAAGCGACATTATGGGTATTGTTGAGTAGAAATAGGAGTATGTCTCGTGGCTAAAAAACTGCTATTTGATGAGCAAGCACGCCAGTCTCTGAAAAAAGGTATGGATGTGCTTGCAGGTGCAGTGAAAGTAACACTTGGGCCAAAGGGCCGCAATGTGGTATTGGACAAAAAGTTCGGCGCACCGACGATCACGAACGATGGCGTGACCATTGCCCGCGAAATTGAACTGCCTGATCCGTTTGAGAATATGGGCGCGCAGTTGCTCAAAGAAGTCGCGACCAAAACAAATGATGTGGCTGGCGACGGAACCACAACCGCAACCGTCCTTGCACAGGCCATAATCACCGAGGGTCTCAAGAACCTCGCAGCGGGTGCAAATCCCATGATTCTACGTCGTGGCTTGGAAAAAGGTGTTGAAGCTGTCGTCGAAGAGATTAAATCGATGAGCAAACAGGTCGAAACGCACGAAGAGATTGCCCAGGTTGCCTCGATTTCCGCGGCTGATGCCGAAATTGGTGCACTCATCGCTGAAGTCATGGATAAAGTTGGCAAAGACGGTGTCATTACCGTTGAAGAGGGCCGCGGCCTGGCGATGGAGCGAGAATACACCGAAGGTATGCAGTTCGATCGTGGCTATATCTCAGCTTATATGGCAACCAATATGGAGCGCATGGAAGCCGAGCTTTCAAACCCGTACATTCTGATTACTGACAAAAAGATTAGTGCAATTGCCGATATTCTACCTGTGTTAGAGCGTGTCGTTCAAACAGGTCGCAAAGAGTTGGTGATCATCGCCGAGGATGTAGACGGTGAAGCCCTTGCAACCCTTGTCGTCAACAAACTGCGCGGTACTTTTGAAGTATTAGCTATTAAAGCGCCTGGCTTTGGTGATCGCCGGGATGCCATGTTGGAAGACATCGCGGTTCTTACAGGGGCCAAGGTTATTACTGAGAAAGCAGGTCTGAAGTTAGAGAACGCAACACTTCGCGATCTTGGTCACGCTCGTACAGTAACAGCGAATAAAGACAACACCACGATCGTAGAAGGTGCCGGTAGCGGAGAGGATATTAAGGCCCGCGTGCGGCAAATTCGCGCCTTGATCGATGAGACCACGAGTGACTATGATCGCGAGAAACTGCAGGAGCGACTTGCTAAACTTGCCGGTGGCGTTGGGGTCATTAAAGTTGGCGCTGCTACAGAAGTAGAGCTAAAAGAGAAGAAGCATCGTGTTGAGGATGCGCTCTCTGCTACACGTGCCGCAATTGAAGAGGGTATTGTAGCTGGAGGTGGTTCTGTACTGGTACATGCCATCCCTGCCCTGGATACCGTTAAGGTTGCTCCTGGTGACGAGCAGACGGGCGTTAACATCCTGCGCCGCGCACTCGAGGAGCCTTTGCGCCAGATTGCTGAAAATGCTGGACGCGATGGAGCGGTTACAGTTAACGATGTACGCACGAGAGCCCGCGGTCACGGCTTTGATGCGCTCAAAGGCGAATATGTTGATATGTTCAAAGCAGGCATCATTGATCCTGTGAAGGTGACACGCTCTGCTCTGCAAAATGCAGGCAGCATTGCGGGCATGTTCCTCACCACAGATACGCTCATCACCGATATCGAGGAAGAGGGCGCTGGTGCTATGCCTGGTGGAATGGGAGGCATGGGTGGAATGGGCGGCATGGGCGGCATGATGTAGTAGAAACATCACGTTTTGGAGTCAGATGTCTCTATGGAATTTCCATAGAGACATCTTTTTTTATGTTAGCTGGCAATCATCGCCAATCGTTGGCGATCAGGGGTAGCCAGGAGGTGGCGTAAACCCGCCAAATTCGCGCTCAAGCATCGAGGCAAATGCGATTGTCATACGGTCTTCAAGATAAGGGCCGATTGCCTGTAGCCCGATGGGCAGCCCACCACGTGTTCGTCCCCAGGGAAATGCTGTTGCTGGCAACCCACTATACGCGGCTACTCCGGCATAGATGGGGAGATACATGTAAGGGACTTCTGCACCATTCACCTGGAGCGTGCGCTTGAGCACCGGAATCTGGTCACTGATATGGGGAAAAGCAGGTGTGATCGTCACCGGGGCCAGCAGCACATCGAAATTGCGGAAGAACTCGCGGAAAAGGGCACGGTAGCGACCACGCAGGCCATGCATGCCGATGAACTGCGAGACCGTCGCGTTCACACCCGCTATCTGCGCGTAGGCGAACGGATCAGTCGACTGTTGAAGCAACTCTACGAGATGGGCGCGTTGATCATCATTAAGGTGAGCGAAGGCGATCACGCTCAGGAGCATGGAATAGGCTTCGTGGTGCTGCCTGAGGTCAAAACCCTCTGGCTGTACCTCCTCCACCTGTGCTCCAAGACGGCGTAAGCGCGCGGTCAAGTCGTCGAGGGCGGCAATAATTTCTCCATCGACCGGCAACCAGGAAACTTGGGGAAGGACGGCGATCCGGAAGTCTGCCAGTGCGTCACGCCGCACTGGCGGGAACATGAGGCGCCAGGCCACGTCTTCCCCGACAACTGGCTCGGCGATGATAGAGAGCGCCAGATCCAGGTCGATCGCACTGCGGGCGAGCGGACCCATGACATTCATAACGATAGCTGGATTCTCGAGGGGCGAGCCGGGGATATGCCCGCTACGAGGAACGGCTGTTTCGCTGGGACGATGCCCGTAGACGCCGCAGAAGGCAGGGGGGATGCGTAACGAGCCTCCCAGATCACTGCCGAATTCAAGCGGCGTCAGTCCTGCTGCCAGGGCAGCAGCCCCTCCCCCTGTACTCCCTCCTGGCGTGCGAGTGCGATCCCAGGGGTTATTCGTGCGGCCAAAGAGAGGGTTACTGGTTTGCCAGTCGGTCGCGTAAGGAGGCAGGTTGGTTTTCCCAAGCAGAACTGCTCCAGCGTCCAGTACGCTCTGTGCTACTGGGGCGGTGGTGGTAGAGATAGCTTGCGCGCGCTGCGGTACTCCGGCAGTGGTGGGCAACCCTGCTACCTCGATGCAGTCTTTGATCGTCACTGGCAAACCGTGCAGTGGCCCAAGCAAAACCCCTTTGGAGATCGCAACATCGGCCGCGATCGCGCGCTGGTGAGCATGCTCCCCGTTGAAGGTTACAATCGCATTGAGATCAGGATTATAACATGCGATCCTTTCCAGGTGCCAAGCGAGCAATTCCTGCGCTGAAATGCGTTTTGTGCGGAGCGCCACTAGCATGCTCTGGGCGGTCGCAAACTGCTTATCCATAGTTTTCATCCATCTGCCTTTCGAAGACGCACCATTATCGCGACGCCGTCGCAGGCCACTCGCCGCTATCTGGAAGAGCTTCCTCAGTTGCATACACCGGAGTTGTCTGCGTAGTTTGTAAACGTTGGCGCGCTCGGCGCAGGTAAGCGAACGTCCAGAGCAAGCTGAGGCCAATCATACCTCCTGTAAGGATCGGGCCAAAGGCGAGCACCGCCGCAACTGGCAATGTAGAGACCAGGAGCAGGCGTAGAAGGAAGTCACTGCTGTAGACAATTCCCCAGACAATGGTGGTCACACGGCTCGTGTACCGCACTGACGGGTTCTCCCAGAGCTGATTATAGCGGGCGATATGCTCTGGGTTTTTGCCCACAATAAAGGAGCGGCCTACCGAAAACATCAGCGGACGTGGGAAAAGCAAGGAGACGAAG
>DATMNR010000075.1:0-9320 GCA_035568795.1 Ktedonobacteraceae bacterium | reverse complement strand
CCAGAGACAGGCTTACCGGAGGAGAACCAGTCGCTCCAGCCACCCCCAGGTGCGGTCTGCCAGATGTGCCAGAGATTCCCATCGTCACCAATAGCGAAGACCTCGATGCGTCCATCGGCATTTTTGCATGAGCCAAGGGTAGTGACGTTTGTGTTTGGAGGCTTTGCCAATGAAGTCCAATTGCTCCACTTTCCGTTTGGGGAGAGTTGGTAGAGATGCCAGAGTGCTCCATCGGTACCATTTGTAAAGACTTCGAGCCGTCCATTCGTGTTGATCTCTACACATGTGAACTCCTCAACAAGCCCTATTGATGAGGATGGCCTTCCTGATGAAAACCAGTTGCTCCAACCATTGCCAGGTGTAGTCTGCCAGATATGCCAGAGTGCTCCATCAGAACCTACGGAGAATGCCTCGATACGCCCATCAGCATTTTTGGCCGCGACAGGTACTGAGAAAGAAGTCGTATTGGGAGGGTTGTTTAACGAGGCCCAGTTGCTCCAACTCTTGCCAGGTGTAGTCTGCCAGACGTGCCAGAGCTTCCCATCAGAGCCATTGAGCAATATTTCAAGCCGTCCATCAGCGTTTTGCACTGCGTGAGGAGAACTGAGGGTGATGTTGCTGGCAGGCTGGCCCAGCGAAGTCCAGTTGGTTTGTACCATGATCTGTCCTTTCTATGTGTTAACTTGACAAAGGATTACATGAAATTATCCTTTTTAGCATCCATTCATATTGACGTTTAAAAGGTGGAAAATTAATCATGAAAATCTTAAAGTCTCATCCTGCCAGGAACTGTTTGAGAGTCGTTACCACCAGTTCATGATCCTCTTCTTGTGGCAGACCTGAAACAGTGATCGTGCCAACTACCCCAACATCTCTTATGATAAGTGGAAACGCACCGCCATGAGCTGCAAACTCGCTTGATGAAATCAAGTACTTCTCTTCAATCGTCTGGCCCTTACTCGTCAAGGAAATACCCATATAGAATGAACTATGTCCAAAGCGATTGACCACGTTGTTTTTGCGCTGCACCCATATATCATTGTCGCGAGACGTTCCCTGCATAGCAAAATGGAACAGTTGCTGGCCATTGCGCGCAATATCTATCGTTACTCCTTTACCTGTGCTCCTCGCTGCATTCAATAGGGCTGATCCAACTGCAAATGCCATATCATTGTCAAAGCTACTGAACTGAATCTCCTCTTCTTGTTGCAACAACTCTTTGAGCAGTTCAGCATATTCGCTCGTCATGTATAAACTCCTTTCGCATGCTTCGCATTTCATGGATTCATTCTATACATAAAAATTCAAACTGACAAAGTCAATGCATTACATCAAGACTTGTGAACGCTAAGCATCGTGGAGTACACTGAATGTACTACCAGAAAGGATATATCAATGAGCACGACCATTGTTGAAACACAATATGGAAAGGTGCGGGGAACTACCAGCGACCCTGTCTTTGTTTGGAAAGGCATTCCCTATGCACAACCTCCACTCGGAGATCTGCGCCTTCGCGCGCCTCAAGTTCCTGGTTCCTGGACCGGCGTGCGTGATGCGACTGCTTTCGGTTTCACCTCAGTTCAATCAGCTCGCATGATGCAGCGAGTATTTGCATCAAATCCAGAACCGTCAGGTGAAGATTGCCTCTACCTCAATATCTGGTCACCGGGAGCCGGTGACAAACGCAGGCCAGTGTTGTTCTGGATTCATGGCGGAGGTTTCACTATGGGATCTGGTTCAACACCCTGGTATGATGGAACTGCTTTCGCTACCAATGGCGATGTTGTAGTTGTCACCATCAATTACAGGCTGGGAGCGCTGGGCTTCTTGCACCTGGCTGATCTTGGAGGCAAGGAGAAAGATCTATCGAGCAACTGTGGACTGCTAGACCAGATAGCGGCACTTGAATGGGTGCGCGATAATATCGCTGCATTCGGAGGGGATCCCAATAACATTACTGTTTTTGGTGAGTCGGCGGGTGCTATGAGCATTGGTACGCTACTTGCAATGCCCTCGGCGAAAGGCCTTTTTCAGAAAGCCATTCTTCAAAGCGGGGCCAGCCATACCGTACTTGATAGCGCTCGCGCTACCCGCATTGCGACTAAACTTATGGATGCCCTGGACATTCACAGAGTAACTGACCTTCTGCTTGTTTCAAGTGAACAATTGTTAGCTGCTCAGGGCAAAGTTTCTGGCGCTGACGGCAGACTTGCTTTCCAACCTGTTGTTGATGGCGCCTCACTTCCACAACAACCCATCAAGGCTATAGCCGGTGGTTCTGCAAATGATGTCTCTCTTTTGGTGGGTACGAATCGCGATGAGATCAGGCTCTTCACAATGCTGGATCCTACCCAGGCTACTCCAGACATGTCCATTCTTGAGCATCTTTTTGGGACAAAGGCAAACGATGTAGCTGCAACTTATGAGGCTAATCAGCCAGAACACTCATCTTCAGACGCGTGGATAGATTTTCTGACCGATCGCACGTTTCGCATCCCGGCAATTCGTCTTGCAGAAAGACAGTTAGTTCATGGAGCGAACGTGTGGATGTATCGCTTCGACTGGCCTACACCAGTTTTTGGAGGACGCCTGAAAGCATGCCATGGCCTTGAAATCCCGTTCGTTTGGAATAATCTGGATAAATATGGGGTGAATGTTTTAACTGGCGATGACCCGGCACGTCAAAAAGTAGCGGATGCCATGCACCAGTCGTGGATTATGTTTGCGCACAATGGAAATCCTAATACTTCTGGTTTATCTACATGGCCTGCTTACGATACAGCACATAGAGCTACCATGCTCTTCAATGAAGAATGTCAGGTAGTGAACGATCCACAGGCAACTGAACGACAAGTGTGGGAAGGGGTTCTCTGAACTAGCTATAGTTACGCCAAAAAATAGCGCGCATTTTGCGCGCTATGTGCACGCTATTTTCGATAAAAAAGAATAACAACCAGTAATAGTAGTGATCTATCTATAGAATTTCTTGAAATCATAGTACCAAACGAAAAGGAGAAAGAAATGCTTGCCCTTGTGAATACTCCATCAGCTCCAATAGCGGTCGAACTGAACGAAGTTCCTGAACCTGTACCGGTGCCCGATGAAGCAATTGTGGAAGTCCACGCGTTTTCGTTAAATCGAGGAGAGCTTACTTTACTCGCAAGTAGGCCCGAAGGATGGCGACCAGGCCAGGATGTGGCTGGCGTCATCGTACAACCCGCCGCGGATGGCAGCGGGCCAGAAAAAGGAACTCGTGTTGTCGCACTTGTCGACGGCGCTGGTTGGTCGCAGCGGGTCGCAGCGCCAACTGCACGTATGGCTGTACTACCAGACAATGTCAGTTTTGCAAGTGCTGCTACACTTCCTGTAGCAGCACTGACAGCGCTGAGGACCTTACGTCAGGGTGGTTCTCTGCTAGGGCAGAGAGTACTTATCACCGGAGCCGCGGGTGGTGTCGGTCGCTTTGCTGTGCAACTGGCAGCTCTTGGCGGCGCGGAAGTGACAGGCGTGGTTAGCCAATCGGATCGTGCCTCAGGCTTATCAGAACTAGGAGCCAATGCCATCGTCGCAAATGTACGAGAGGCAGAAGGACTTTTTGACCTGATTTTAGAATCTGTTGGTGGAGCATCACTTTCAGGAGCAATCAGTAAAATAGCTCCAGGAGGAACCATCGTCATGTTTGGCAATTCCTCAAGAGAAGAAACACCGATCAGTTTCCCCAACTTCGCTGGCCATGCTTTTGCACGCTTGCTACCATTCTTTGTCTACTTGTCAGGCACGCCCGCTTCGATGGGCGAAGACCTGGCAAAGCTTGTTTCGATGGTTGCGGCAGGAAAGCTGAAGCCCGAAATTGGCTTTGAGGATAGTTGGCATAACGTCTACAAAGCAGCAGCAGCCTTACGTGACCGCAAAGTCAATGGGAAGGCAGTATTTCACATAGCTTAAATAGCATAAAGCAAACCAGGGCGATCGCGCGATCGCCCTGGTTTGCTTTATGCTATTAGCCCCTTTTCAACTGTTACAGGGATACCATTCAGAACCGCATTACCCGAAAGTGGATCGACTTCCACTTCATCGCTCAAGATGTTCGTGTTCACTCCAGCATGTTCTGAAGCAATGCGCATTTTCGTCATCGATAATGAATGTCCCCACCCGTGCGGTATGCTGACAACTCCCGGCATAATTACATCGGTGATCTCAATCGGAATCTCGACTGAACCAGTGCGCGAAGCAACAGTTGCCATATTCCCATCAACCAGCTCAAGTTGAGCGGCATCATCGGGATGTATATGCAGCGTGCAGCGTTCTTTACCCTTTGTAAGTACATGCAGGTTATGCATCCATGAATTGTTCGAGCGCAGGTCGCGCCGACCTATCAGAAGCATGTGCCCATTGCCCAGGGTAAGGCTCTGCTCAAAAGAGGTGCGCAATCGCTCTATATCTTCTGCGATTGGTTGAGGAGCCAGCTCGATTTTACCAGATGGTGTACGCAAAACTTCCGGAATACGCGGCTGAAGAGGGCCAAGGTCGACACCGTGTGGGTGAGCTTCCAGCGTTTGCAGAGTAATCCCTTCATGTCTGCCAAATGCATCACCATATGGGCCGCTGCGCAATAAAAAGTCCAGCATGCGTTGAGGACCGCGACGTGGTGTAAGAACCTCGAGTAATTCACTCGCATCTCGATTTGCAATATTGGAACCATCCAGTGCGGCCTCTCGTTGGATGAGGGTCGTAATAACAAAGTCATCCAGGGCATAGGGATCCGCCTTAGACCCTTGCCCAGCGAGTATTCCTGCCAGGCGTAGAAAGAGTTCCCATTCGTCTAAAGCTCCCGTTTCACGCTCGATGACTGGCGGGGAATAGTTCGCAACATTGTGAACTGCGAGCTGATAAAGTGCGAGATCATAGTGAGTTCGGGCAAGCGCTGGTGGTGGAGGTAAGATCACATTGGCATAACGTGTTGTCTCGTTAAGATAGATATCGATGCTGACCATGAATTTCAGCGTGCTGAGCGCTCTTTGCAAACGATCACTGTTGGGAGTGCTGAGCGCTGGATTTCCTGCTAGCGTGATCAGTGCCATTACCTGCCCTTGTCCGGGTGTGTCAATCTCTTCGGCCATGCAAGCAGCAGGTAATTCGCCATAGATTTCAGGTTGCCCGCGCACGCGGCTCTTCCATCGTCCGAAACGCACGCCGCGTCCATGACCGGATGTACCTGTCGTATTGCGTGACCCTGCAGCAGCTTTGGTGAACATTGCTCCCCCTTCCCGGTCAAGGTTGCCGGTCAACACATTCAGCACATCGACAAGCCAGCTACTGAGCGTGCCAAACTCCTGGGTGCAGGTACCTATGCGACCATATACGGCAGCCCGTGGAGCAGCAGCCAGTTCTCTCGCGATAGCGCGGATCGTGGACGCGTCTATGCCACAGATTGTTGCCACACGTTCGGGCGTGAAAGGCTCTGCCATTTCGCATACTTTTTCTAGGCCCGCGATGTGCTCGACGAGCTTGCCTGGTGCCACCAATCCCTCAGCAAAAAGCGTATGAACCAGCGCGAATAAGAAATACGCATCATGCCCTGGTTTGATGAAGTGATGTTCGTCAGCCTCCTGCGCGGTACGCGTGCGGTAAGGATCAATCACCACGACTTTACCTCCGCGCTGTCGTAAACGTCGCAGGCGACCTCGCATATCTGGAGCGGTCATAAGGCTTCCATTTGACACAAGCGGGTTAGCGCCGAGCAACAACAGGTATTCAGTACTTTCCAGGTCTGGCACTGGAATAGAAAACAATGTTCCGAACATCAATCCTGCTGAAACGTGTTTGGGCATTTGATCGACTGTTGAAGCGGAGAAAAAGTTATGGGTTTTAGCTGTCTGAAGTAAAGCAGGTAAATATAGCAGGCTCGCGATATTATGCGCATTTGGATTGCCAACATAAACGGCGAGTGCATCGCGTCCGTACTCGTCAAGGATAGGCATCAATCCACGTTCGATTTCAGCAAATGCGTCATCCCAACTCACATTAATCCACGTATCGTCCCTGCGCACCATAGGTTCCCGAATGCAATCCGGGTCAGCATGTAATTCCTTGAGACTGTAAGCCTTCGGGCAGATGTAGCCGTGACTGAAAACATCCTGAGCATCTCCCCGAATGGAAATAATCTCACGATCGCGGGTTTCGATCTCCAATCCACAAGTTGCTTCACAAAGGGGACAAGTTGCGTAGCTGATTTTTGTTGCAGTCATCCAGCTAATTCCTTTCATACTGATTGAACGTAATTAGATGCGAAGCATCGTTACCAGGATGCTTTAGAGGCTAATTTCTTACAATCTCCATAACAGGTATCTATCCTACCAACTAAGATATCACTCTTCTTGTTTTTTCTATACTTTCAATGCATCTTCAGTGAGCCATCCGGGTAGCTCTAAAGGATGCTTCATCTCAGGAGGGAGTGGCGAGACATAAGACCGTTCCCTGACTCGCCGTTCAAAGTCAGCACGAGTTGCATGACGTAACTCAGCATCGGTCATAAGATCGTAACCTGTCCATGCCAGCACCCTTGCTGCTTGCAGAGCACCTTTCAAACCGATGCTCATACCATGACATGCCGTGGCAGCCCAGGTATGTACTGAGACGCCAAGGGGCATCGTCGGCATTCCGCAGCCCATAGTAGGCACGTTCCAACTGACATCACCAACATCTGTCGAAAAGCCCATTGAAGTGTTTTCATCACCAGGAGGCATCGTTTCTAAAGCCATACCTTCTGGCTTCACGCCATAGTTCTGCTGAATCTCTCGTGCGAAGACTTGTTCCTCTCTGGTGAAGATGGGTACACCTACCTTTTCAAGATTGGCTTGCATGCGTTCAGCCAGGGGACTGTTTGGCAGGAGGTCGTAGAGGCCAGTGTAGACGAGGGCCTTTGCAGTGGTTTGAGTCGCAAGCGCAGCGCCCTCGGCTATCTGCTTCACCCAGACAGTAGTTGCCTCGACATGTGCGCGATCGCAATCGCGCACATATAAGCAAATCCTGGCATAATCGGGCACAACATTCGGCGCTAATCCAGCGCTCTCATAGATATAATGCAGCCTGGCAGTGGGTTCCACATGTTCGCGCATCAGGTTGATGCCATGAGCGAAGAGTTCAGCAGCATGCACGGCGCTCCTTCCAAGCCAGGGAGTTCCTCCAGCATGCGCCCCTTTTCCAAAGAACTCAATTTTTAACTGATTGATAGCTGCTGAACGGTAGTTGCTCACTTCGGCAGATGGACTGGGATGCCAATGTAAAGCCGCGTCAAGATCTTTGAATAATCCCTCGCGAGCCATGTATACTTTTGCTCCCTCGGTTTCTTCGGCTGCACACCCATATACACGAATTGTTCCGGGAAGCTTTTCTTCGATCAATACGTTCTTTAATGCGATGGCCGCACCGATACTACCTGCGCCCAGGAGGTTATGTCCACAACCATGACCACTTGTGACCTGGTCTTTACGCGGCTCCCGATAAGGGACAGGTTCGTTCCCGAGACCTGGTAAAGCATCATATTCAACCAGAAAGCCTACTGTCGGAGATCCATCACCATACTCCGCGATAAACGCGGTAGGCACGCCAGCAGTGCCTCTACTTGTGATGCTAAAACCTTGCTCTTGCAGAATGTGAATGATTAGTTGTGCCGATTTTATCTCTTGAAGTGATAATTCTGAAAACTGCCATACTTCTTTAGCAATACGTTGAATGATCGGTGTAGTTTGCTCGATGGCCAGGTCAACGCGTTCATACAATCTTGTTGTCACAACGAGAATCCCTTCACTGTTCAGAAAGACCTCTTTGAAGTGTACAACAATTTACTATTCGATTGTTTAGGACGCTTATGCCATAACTTATGTGCTGTCTCATAATGCTGAAAATGCCGAAAAAACACTTTTTAGTTGTTCGTGCTTTTTACGTCAAATATAACAGGATGAGCGACCAATTAGCCGATGCTTGTAAAGGTTGTCTACTAAGGCCTTTTGTCGAGATAAGGGTGTTCCTGCTCATCGCAGCAGGCCGTTGTAAGAGAAAAAGGCCTGAGTTAGTACAAAGATGCAGTGTGATGTTCGTGATTGTAACGTTGTGTTATACTTGCCAGCGCAATTCAATCAGGCATAAGTGGCAAGAGTATCTTATTAAAAGAGGAGCATTCCTATGTTCGAATTTGATTACCCCAAAGTTAAGCATTCGCTGGCACGAACAGCTCTTGAAGATCCTTATCCTGCTTTATATATCGATACAAGCGGACTTATACGTGGCGCGAATCTCCTTGCCTTCTGGATATGGGATGTGCTTAAACTCTCTGAGCCGCTTACTCCTGCTGCGTTACTTGGGAGCAGTATTTTTAGCATGTATGCGCATAACTTTCAGCGCATTCCAATTGAATTGAACGGTGAATTCTACACAAAGAAATCGTCGATGGTGAAACGCATGAAAGCCGATGCAAGTTTTGAATCACCCATCTATGATCCATTTATTCTTGCGATGAAGTTACATCCTCAACTGGAGAAAATGTATGAACAAGCACAGTACTATTCCGATAATGAATGGGAGCACCCTCTCAATATAATGCTTCCCGATCAAACGGATAGTAGTCGTTTGCTAGAATTTCGGGTTACTATCTTTCGTCTTGAACGGGATAGCGGTTTTCTTTGCATGTATACTCCGACTGGTTCGACATTGCGAGATGTTGAAGAACAGTATGGGTTGCTTATCGAAGCATATGGTCACGATGCATATGTTCAACTTTATGACTTGAGCCAGGACACAATAGAAAGCAATCAAATCCCTTTAAATTTTGGAACCCACTTTCGCGCTTATTATCCCTCTTTGATCCAGGATCCGCTTTGGTATATTAGCGCAGAAAATAAGGCGCACCAACTGTTGATAGGTAGTTCGGTTGTAGGGGCGCATTTCTTCGACTTGTTCTTTGCTCCTCAAATTAAAGAGTGGATGGGACCGATACAGGAGACTTCGGCTCCACGAGCGATCAAATACTTTACTGAATTTACTTCCACATTTCTGAATGAAGAACATGAATTTCATGATCGGTATGAACAAACAATGACGAGATTGCTGCAACTGCCAGATTTCAGATATATGCTCGATGTGTCGCGGAAATTACCTATCCGTCTTTGCATACCAGATAATATAGAAGCGCCTTTCTACACCTGTAGAGTAATTCTCCCATGGCCAATTTCCTTTCAAATCGCATTACAGTTCAGGTCTATGGTGAGGATAGTTCACAGGAATCGAATGGTTCATACCGATATTCGTGACTACCAGGTGAC
>DATMNR010000074.1:0-5087 GCA_035568795.1 Ktedonobacteraceae bacterium | reverse complement strand
ACAGAACATGGCTAGAACGGAGCGCACCTGATTGTCATCCTGAGCCGCAGCGGAGGATGACAAGCGGGCAAGATAAGCAAGAGAACCAGGGGAAATCGTATATAGTAGGGGCGCACCCTTGCGGCCGCCCTCGGAGAGGTGTGGCGCATCTCGGAGAAATGTCTGAACTTAACCATTATTCGTACATCCTTGCGGCCGCCCTCGGGGTGGGGGATGGTGTTCTCACCCTCCATGTAAGAGCAAGCCGACTCCTACACCGGCCAGCGTGCCAACGGTGACAATCGCGAGAAATTCGAGACCAGCCCGTACGGGGCCTTGAGGTGTATAGCGGGATTTGATTGCTCCAAGTGCGAGAGCAGTTAATGCTGTTAGTCCATAGGCCCACCATTGGACATACGGCAACGAGAGTATTACCGGTATCGTTGGGATGAGGCCACCAATCACGAAGGAAAGCCCTATTTGCGCTCCTTCTGACAACGGATTGATGTGTGTGTCTTCTACCACGCCTAACTCGTCATGAACCATGGCGCGATGCCATCGTTCCTGATTGGCGGTCAGATAATCAACGACATTATGGAGCAATGGGCCACTGAAGCCTTTGTTGCGGTAAATGGCGCTTAGTTCGGCCCGTTCCTCCTCTGGCTCATGCTCAATCTCATAGCGTTCCGTGGCGATACGTTGATCGAGGATTTGCTTCGTGGTGCGAGCAGCAAGATATCCTCCAAGGGCCATCGAAATTCCTCCTGCCAGCACCTCACCAAGCACAACTGGCAGTAACCGCCCTGGCGCGATTTCGCTCACCGCCATAATAAACACGAGGGTAGTAACCAGGCCGTCGTTTAGACCAAATACAATCTCGCGCAGCCAATCTCCTTTATGTGGATGTTGCTCATTAATCTGCTCCATTACATTTGCTCCTACCAATTTACCCCTGAGCTAGCACCCCAGATGCCGGCGAGGTTGCCCTCTTAGTGTCTATACAACACCAGCGATTAGTCCATGCCCATTGTTCTAGCTCTGCCGCTGGTAATGGGTGAGAGCAATAGTAGCCTTGTGCCAGGTCACAGCCAAGCTCCTGCAAAAATGTCCATGCTTCCGCGCTCTCTACACCCTCGGCTACCACCTCGCATTGCAACGGACGTGCCATCGCCACGACAGCTTGTACAATTGCAGTATCTGCAGGGTCTGCGTCAATACCCAACCCATGCACAAAGGCCTTGTCAATCTTCACTTCATCAATGCGAAGTCGCTTGAGGTACGCCAATGATGAATACCCGGTTCCAAAGTCGTCGATAGCAATAGACACTCCAAGTGTGCGTAGGTCAGCCAGTACGACTTGCGCCCGTTCTGGTTCCTCCATCAGCATGCTCTCTGTGATCTCGAGTGTCAACTGGCTTGGGGCGACCTCATAGAGGTGGAGCAGGTTGGTCACAGTGGCTAACAGTTTGGGGTCGTACAACGTGTGAGTAGAAAGATTAACTGCTACATTCATGTGAAGCCCATCCTGCTCCCAGTCCCGGCATTGACGGACTGCTCGCTCAAGCACCCAACGCGTCAAAGGGCCAATCAGCCCTGTGCGCTCGGCCAGCGGAATAAAATCTTCAGGTAGGATGAGTCCTTGTATTGGATGAGGCCAGCGCACGAGCGCCTCCACGCCCTCCATGTTGCCAGTCGAGAACGAGACTTTGGGCTGGTAATGTATCAACAACCCGTCATCTGCAATTGCCTGGCGCAACTCACTCATCAGAGCAAGCTTATAGGGACTATGTTGATCAATCTGAGAAGAATACTCAGCATGGCCACTCTGACTGCGCTTGGCCACATACATGGCCACATCCGCGCAACGCAGCAAGGTTGTGACATCGAAGCCCTGCTCAGGGGTGAGTGCTATACCAATGCTTCCTCCTATAGAGAAAGCATGACCATCGACTAAAATAGGCATATCGAGCGCACCGATCAGGGTACGTGCAGCTTGTACTGCTCCTTCGGCGTCCGTAGCGGCAAGTACAATGGCAAACTCATCTCCCCCCAGACGGGCTATGAGATCGTTAGGGCGCAAGTGACTCTGCAGGCGCTGGCCCATCTTCTGTAAAAGCACGTCGCCAACAGCATGACCGAGCGTGTCATTCACCTCTTTGAACCGGTCGAGGTCCAACAGCAATAATGCTGCTGGAATGTTGCTTTCATGCGCTACCTGTGCTTCCTGTTCAAGTCGCTTTTGTAAGAACGAGCGGTTCGGGAGGCCGGTCAGTGCATCGTGCGTCGCCTGGATCTCCAATTGCAAATTAGCTGTTGCTAGGGCATCATTATTGACGTACATGGCATGGAGTTCGCGCACAGCCACAACCTGGCGTACCAGTATCAGGCTCAATAGTATCACTGCACCTGCTACCACCCCTATCACCAGTTTGGAGTGATCCCCACTTCGCCAGATAAAGAATAGTAAGATACCCAGAGTCGGCACCCAGGCATACGGGATCAGGATTTGCCAGGGTGTGTTTTGCTCGGCTGTTCGTTTGTTATCCTTTGCTTCTACAGTAGCTTGTGGTTGCGGCAGTAAATAAATGCCTCGTGCGGCCAGTCCCAACAGCAGGAAGCCCAGGGGCCAGCCAAGATCTAGCAAGGTGCCCGTCAAATAGTAGTTGTGGAGTTGTTGGAAATTGTAGATCGTATTAGTACAGGTAAGTACCGAAAAGGCTATGAATAGCAAATAGGTAACAGGGCGCATCGCGCGTTGGTTGTTGCGTACTGTTAGTAAGATCAGGCAGAAAATAAGCACTAGAGTACATAGAGGATAGAGAGCGCCGATCAGTCGATCCTGTATGCTAATCTCTCCGTGCATGATGCTAGGGCCCAGCACGAAGTACCAGCTAAACGTCACAACACCGATCATGGCGATGACAGCATCGAAAGCAATGCGAGCATGACTAGTAGGTGATCGCCTCTGACGGGGTAAGAGCAGGATGGCCAGCAGCGCAAAAGGATAGGATGCGAGGTAGCCGACATCGGCCCAACTTGGAAAGAGCACTGCCACATGCAGCACATTCTCATTAAGCGTCCAGGTGACCTGCCCAATGATGTAGCTCAAGAGTGTACATGCGAGCAAAAGTGGGACAACCGAGCCTGTTGGCATACACCAATCTAGCCAACGTTGGGAAGAGCGTCCTCTTGCCTGCTCTCGTATGCTTTTTGGAAGCAGAATAGGCAAGGCCAGTAGCAGCCCAACAGTTTCTAACACTGACTGAAGGAGATTATCACCCAGTGTGAATAAGGCAGGCTGAATGGGTTTGAACAAGAGGTAGATCAGAAAGAGGCCAGTGCAGAAAATAAGCAGACTCATCGGTATCCAGAGTGCGCGAGCAATTTTAGAATCCACAGGCAATCTCCTCCCAGATTAAAATTTCGTGAATATTCTCTCTTTACTGTACCACATCTGAGACGCTCAGGGGGAGAGAACCAGAGCGTCGACCTTCACATTCGCACATTCCTCTAGCCGAAATTCACATCCATTTCACTGGCGTGCGATTAATACTGGCTAGTGTTGGGCAACCAGCTAATTTCTTCGCTCGTTCCAGTTCGGTGTCATATTTCGATGTATTACCTATTGATAGAGTGTAGCACACCTGTTATCTTTCCTGTTGCCAACAACACTATTCATGGATTATCTTACTGCAATGGCTGGCTAAAAAACAACGCTCAAAGTGAGCGCTATGTGAGCGGTATTTTCGATAATAAAGATAATCATTTAGTAATAATGTAGGACCTCTTTACCCTACAGGCAAACGGAAATGGAAAGTGGAACCAGCACCCTCAATACCACTGCTTTCAATCCAGATATTCCCATCCATTGCCTCAATCAGACGACGAGAAATATATAATCCCAGACCAGACCCACGAACAATGCTATTTAAATCGCTCTCAAGTCGTACAAAACGTTGGAAAAGCCGTACATGATCCTGTGGC
Organism: Ktedonobacteraceae bacterium; assembly: GCA_035568795.1. GTDB lineage: Bacteria > Chloroflexota > Ktedonobacteria > Ktedonobacterales > Ktedonobacteraceae > DATMNR01. The sequence goes on along the minus strand of DATMNR010000074.1, from coordinate 1,124 downwards.
TTAATACCTTTTCCCTTGTCTGTGACACTGATAAGCACACCCGGTGTTTTGTCAAATACTGCCCTGGCAGTGAAGGTTATAGGCGTCCCTGCATCCGAATATTTCAGAGCGTTAATACTGAGGTTTAAGAGGACCTGCCTCAGCCGAACTGGATCGGCTTTCACAAAGAGTTTGTGAGGAATATACACATGCACTTCGCGACACTCCTGCATAATTTGTGGCTCGATCAAATCTATGACACCCCGTACTGCTTCTTCCACGTCTACCTTTTCAAGGTGTACGGGACGTAAGCCCGCCTCAATCTCCAGGCGGCTTGCGTCTGTAACATTGTTCAGAAGCAGTACTAATTCATCACAACCCCGCCGGGCTTTTTGTAAGAACTCCTGCTGCTGCTGGTGCGAGATGCTCTCCCCATACTCTGCCATGAGTTCGAGATAACCATGAACGGCAGTTAGTGGCGTGCGTAGTTCATGAGAAGCAGTGATCATGAACTGATCTTTAAGCTGGTCAAGCTCTTGCAAGTGCTTGTGAGCGTTCAGTAATTGTTGATAGAGTTGGGCGTTTGTAAAGGCAATGGCCGCCTGTTCCGCAAAATCCTGAGCTTGTGGTAAGTCGGCCATCGCGAAAGCTTTCTTGTGCTGTGTTCCCCCTTGCAATGAACGCGCTAGAATGAGCAAGCCAACAGGTCTACTCCCCGCAATAAGTGGTGCAAGTATCGCGGTTTGAACGTTACGGCCAAACAATACCTCCCGTAGCATTGGATTACCTCTTCCTCGCAGTCCGCCCGTATGCACTCGGATTGGATGAATACCAGTAGTGCTTTGCCGTGCTGGTGAAGATGTCAAAGCTTCAAATTTCCCGGTAACAGCAGGTATTTTACCGCTCGATAATTGGTTATCGATTTGAATCAGTACGGGTTGAAGTGACCATAGAGCTTTGGTTTCGTACTCACTCTTACTTATCAGAGGCCACTCATGGGATTTGGCTGGCCGCTCTCGTTCACTTACAAAAGCAGCAACTGGCAGCAGGTTACCCTCAGTACTAGCAACATACAGCAGCGCATAATCGGCCTGTAAAGCATTTGCTCCTTCATTGCATATCAATTGCAGGATTTCAGCTCCAAC
>DATMNR010000073.1:0-2712 GCA_035568795.1 Ktedonobacteraceae bacterium | reverse complement strand
CTGTTCGATGCTGGTCGGTGTAAAGTCGCTGTGTTGCCTTTCTGTTTCATGACCAGATAAGGATCAATGCCAATAAATGAATATCGAGCTATGTGCTCTCCACCCACAACGCTCTCCAGTAAGAAACTGTATACACCTGAAGCGATTTTACAATAGGCAGAGACCGGAGTCTCCATATCAGCAAGGATATCGCAGCAGATGGGCAGTAAGGGCTTGCGAGTATCTGCCTTTACTGCCATTTCCCTGTCACGCAGTTGCCTGATTTCGTCGAGAGTTGGATATAACATCATTTAACCCAATCCTATTACATCTTTGACACGCTGCAAGGTTGCTGCTGCTATGGGACGTACCTCCTCAGCTCCTTGCTTGAGAATGTTCTCAAGGGTAGTCGGGTCGTTCATCAGCTCATAATATCGCCTTTGAATAGGTTCCAGCGTTGCTACTAACCTTTCAGTAAGAGCGGCTTTGAAGTCACCATAGCCTTTCCCGGCAAATTCTGCTTCAATCTCCTGCTGTGAATCTCCACTCAGAAGTTGGTAGATGGTCAACAGATTAGTTATACCCGGGCGTTCTGCATCGAATGTTACCAGGCGCAAGGAATCTGTTGTGGCCCGCCCAATCTTTTGTTTGATTGTTTTAGGATCATCTAGAAGATTGATGCGAGAGTTAGGATTCGGATCGCTTTTGCTCATCTTGTTTGAGGGGTTATCAAGGGACATGATACGTGCGCCAACCTCACGAATCTGAGCTTCTGGCACGGTGAAAACCTCTTGCCCATAGTGTGAGTTAAAGCGCTGCGCAAGATCTCGTGTGAATTCGACATGCTGTCTCTGGTCGTCACCAACCGGGACGTAGTTGGTATGGTACAGCAAGATGTCGCCTGCCATTAAAGCTGGATAGCAATAAAGGCCAGTTGGAACCGAATCTATATTCTCGCCTGCTTTGGTCTTGAACTGTGTCATTCTGTTCAACCAACCCATAGGGGTGAAGCATTCCAAAATCCAACTGATTTCTGCATGCTGATGCACATGTGACTGGATGAACAACTTACAATAGCGCGTATCCAAACCAGTAGCCAGGTAAATGGCGGCGAGCTGGCGAATACTTTGGTGCAGTTCCTTTGGATCGATAGGTAATGTGATTGCATGCAGATCAACTATACAGAAAAAGTTGTCATACATTGATTGAGTTTCTTCCCAGTTGCGTAAGGCTCCAAGGTAATTACCAAGATGAAGATTTCCTGTCGGCTGTATACCGGAAAAGACACGTTTTTTCACTGGTGTGTTTGTGCTTGTAACAAATGGTTCTGATTTTACATTTTGGCTTGTTTCAACAGGCATGCTGACCTCCTTCGTTGTTTGAAAAATGAACAATAAAAAACGCCACTCTTCCCATACAAGGGACGAGAGGCGTAATTGACGCTTTCGTGGTACCACCCTCATTCAGATTAGCTGTTTTTCTAAAATTGTAGCTAATCCCTCATTGCCGGATACGCTATGATATCCTGTCCTCAGTAACGGGGGACGTTCCGAATGAGTACTACTAGTTTGTTGAAAAACGTTCGCTCATTGCTCCCAGGCCCATTCTACAACTGCTTAGTGCCGGTTTGCACCAACTCCGGCTCTCTGCAACCTCGGCAGGTCGTATACTCTTCCTGTTCGTTGTTTTGTAGTATTCAATTGTTATGTGAAAAGTATACAGAGGGTTTTGTAGTCTGTCAAGTGTTTTTGTTCAATTTCAAGTGGCTCTATCCCTGTTCTTCCTCTTTCAAACGTGTCCTACTTCACAACCGAAATGCGTACTAATTTCTAGCTTTCCAGGTGAAATTACTGTAATCTTCGGAGAGAGCAGAAAGTTTGCACAAGGTCGTCTCATTAAAGAACTAGACCTGCTACGATACTGATTTAGCTGAAGCAAGGAAGGAGGGCACCATGCTCACCGGCCAGATTTTCATACAGCTGATCATTATTTTGATTGTGGTACAGGTGTTTGGCTATCTATGTCAATTCATAGGTCAACCCAGGGTAATTGGCGAAATCCTGGCAGGACTTGCGCTAGGTCCAACACTCCTGGGTGCATTGTTACCAAAAGTCGAAGCAACAGTGTTTACTACCAGCGCATTGCCTACCCTGCAGACCCTGGGCGATATTGGCCTGGTACTCTATATGTTCTCGCTAGGAACGCACATTGATACACATGCCATGCTAAAACATGGCCGTAAAGCAACTGTCGTTTCGCTCAGCGGAGTGCTCCTTCCCCTCGCGATGGGCGGCCTGTTCGCGTTCTTTCTCTATCCAGAGTTTGCAGGACCAAAAGCAAATCTGGTATCTTTTATGCTGCTTGTCGGTACCGCGATGGCCATAACGGCATTTCCGGTTCTTGCGCGTCTCCTCGAAGAAAGAGGTATGCTGACTTCCAAAATCGGAGCGCTGGCTCTGCTGTGTGCTGCTATTGATGATGTCGTGGGTTGGTGCTTGTTGGCGTTAGTGATTGCCATCATTCATACCACAGGAGCAGCATCAATAGTCATAACACTGGTATTTCTTGCACTCTTCGTGGTAATCATGCTTGTTGTGGTGCGCCCACTGCTGGTATTTGCTGATCAGCATATCAAATCTAAGCCAGGGCTTATGACGCTCACTATGATCTTTTTGCTGCTAGCCGCCACTACAACCAATGCGATGGGTATACATCCCGTGTTTGGCGCATTCT
>DATMNR010000072.1:0-3586 GCA_035568795.1 Ktedonobacteraceae bacterium | reverse complement strand
GTCCACAGATCACACACACACGTAGCCACGTGCTCTTCCCATGGTGTCAGGGCAAACGTCGTGAGGTCTGGTTTCATGACGATGTCGGCAAAGCCGCGTTCCCAGTTACTGAATTTGAGGTTGGGCAGCACGACTTCTCCGATGTCCCAGCCAAAGAGCACGTCACACTGCCCAAAGCCCTCTTCCAGCGAGTTCAAGAAATGTGTGGCGGCCACGCGTTTGCCGCGATAGACGCCTTCGATATCAGGGGCTCCGATCTTGACGTACTCCACTTTGCCTGCTTCGATCAGGCGTGTGATCTCTGCTAGATCCATCTCCTCGATATTCCTTTCTCCTCATTATAGATAACCCGGAGGTTATCCATTTTTGTACAAATAAATTGTCACCACTTGTAAGCAGTGGGTCTGCGATTCTCCAGGCATGGTATCTGTTCACGAGCCTGCTCGATTTGTTTGAGATCGATATCGGCTATAATTGCTGTTGGGCTATCTTGCGCCTGGGCTAACACCAATCCCCAGGGATTCACTATCATTGAACGCCCGAAGCACTGCCGGTTTGGTGGATATGTACCTACCTGGGCAGGTGCAATCACGTAGCAGAGGTTCTCGATAGCTCGCGCTCGTAACAAAACTTCCCAATGATCACGCCCGGTATGTAAAGTGAATCCAGCAGGCACCATGATGATTTGAGCGCCTTTTAATGCAAGTAAGCGATACAGTTCTGGGAAACGTAAATCGTAGCAAATAGTGAGGCCAAATGTAATACCATCAATCTCAGCAATCACAATATCATTGCCCGGTTCGATACGCTCGGATTCGTAATGTTTCTCTCCATTTGACAGGTCTACGTCAAAGAGGTGTATCTTACGATAACGCGCAACAATCTCACCATCTCGATTGATCAATACAGAAGTGTTATAGAACTTTCCAGCTAGTTGAGGATCACGTTCGACAATACTTCCGCCATGCACAATCATGTTATGTTTACGTGCCTTTTCTTGCAAAATCTCAATAATCGGTCCGGGAATAGTTTGTGCAGCGCTTTCAAATCCAGAAGAAGGCCCAAGATAGGTCCAGAATTCGGGCAGACCAACGAACTGTGCCCCCATATCAGCAGCTTGATCAAGAAATCGCTCTACATTTGACAGATTCTCAGCAAGGTTATCACGTGTGTTTACTTGAATGACGGCTGTCCTTAGATTCATAGTTCAGGCTCCTCGTTCCGCTCAATGATGGGGTTTTCTACTATTTCTTGCAGCGTAGCACGCAAGAGGCATATCGTCAAGTACAAATGTGCCTTATACAGCCGTTGAATATAGAGCATAAATCTCGACAGTCTTTCACCTCTATGCTACACTAAGACCGGATCCAAAAAAGCATCTGATCACTTACACAGGAGTACAAATAGGCTCAATGTACAAAAAGCCGCCAGATGAAGATCGAACACGTGAATATACAGAAATCACTTATCCTGCTCAAAGGCGTAAGCGTTTAGCTGCTAGCCATAAACAATCCTCCGATACTTTCTTTGCAGATGAACACCCTGAGATACCGAGAGTAAGACGCGCATCACTACATCTAGATGAGCAGCCATCCACGCCTTCACGTAAATCAGAATTTATTCAGGACGTTGGTGATGAGGATATTATCAGTGAACAAATCACCAGGAATGATAAAGTAAAAGCAACAACAAATCGTCGTTCGTTTACTTCTACTGTTTATTCTCCACCATCTGTTTCAAGGCAACTACACCGGGCAAAGTCACCAACAGTTTCTCGTCATTATCATTCAAGCAATACTTTGCTCACCCGTTTGCAACAATTGAGTCAAAACCGAGTCTTTATGATCTGTTGCATCATTGGACTCATCATCGCTATTAGTGCCCAAATCTTTATCAGTCTCAATCATAACCAAACCCCCACTACTCTAAGCTCCTGGGGAAACACACAGACGAAACAGTCAACAACTAGCGGCAAAATTCCAGCCAGCGCACATCAACTGGTTATCATTCCTCAGGATACGGATCATCCCACCCCACCAGTTTTAGCTACTTCCGCGTATCTGCTCGATGCTAGTACAGGTACCACACTGTACGCATATAATCCATTCTTACGTTTGCCCATGTTGAGCACAACGAAACTCATGACAGCTTCACTGGCTGTTGAATCTGGCAATCTCGATCAGAAAATCACCATTACCAATGCAATGAGTAACGATATTAGCCAACTGAGCGCTGATAGTGCTTTATTTGGCGTAAAAAAAGGCGAAACATATACGCTGCGTGATCTGCTTTATGGATTGCTCCTTGTTTCTGGCAATGACGCGGCTATCGCCATCGCTGATGGGCTTGGAGGCAATGTACAAAATTTCGTAGCACAGATGAATCAGAAAGCTCTTCAGCTTAGGATGTACGATACGCATTTCGTTAACCCACACGGCTTATTGGACCCTGGCCAGTATTCGTGCGCTCACGACCTGGCGATACTTGGGCAATACAGTATGAACTTGCCTCTCCTTCACAAAATGAGTGGACAGAACTCTTATCATATTCCCGCTGGAGGAAAACATCCAGAACGTTTCTTAATCAACGAAAATCAATTCATGTGGTGGTATCCTGGTGTAGATGGAGGAAAAACTGGATATGATGGGCAAAAGGATTTTATTCAGGTCATGTCTGTTACACGCAACAATCACCACCTGATTGGCGTGGTCATGCATACCAATAATTGGTGGACTGATATGCGCGATTTAATGAATTGGGGTTTTGACTCCTTCACATGGATTTCACCTCGTGATGTTGATTTAAACCAACACCCTATCCCTTATGATTATCTGTGGAACTACTTTGCAAGTGATACACAAAACGTCACAATCCCAATCTCTGATAATGGACGTTATTACGTTAATACAGGCTTCAGTATCTCTGGACCAATCATGACATATTTTGATAAGAATGGCGGCTTATCGAAATTTGGCTTCCCAACGAAATTGCCAATAGCAGCATCTGGTACCTCCATTACCAGTCAGCAATTTGAACATGCCACCATTCAATGCAATTTGACAACAGGACTTTGCCTAACCATTTAACTAAAGCTGTACATAAAGGTTCTAAGCTACTTGTTCCCAATCAACTCTTTTGTTATACTGCATTCCATAAAAGACGGCAAATCAGTCAGGAACCCCCGTCTCAAGAACGGGGGCTTGCGAAAGGGCTAGCGCAACGCAAGTTCCTGTCTAGTGGCCTGCTCTTTTGGAGCCGGAGGAGCGGTACGGGCTACAAGAACGCTTGAACGCCACCCTAATTCGAGCCTCTTCCTGTCGCGCCCGAACAGACGGGATGGATACATTCATCCCTATGCCTGTACCCGCCATCACGAAGGGTCATCTTACCCAGGCATAGACCTGGAGAAAGGCAATCCTTTGAGAATACCCGTTGTCGATAGTCGCGGGGTCGCACTCATGCCCTGCACGCCAGCGAAGGCGCGTCACCTGCTAAAGAACGGCAAGGCGCGTCCAAAACGCAATGAGCTCGGTCTCTTCTACGTGCAACTATGCTTTGAACAAGAGCCGGACAACCAGCCGCTGGT